>JAYVTX010000148.1:0-2617 GCA_043788425.1 Rhodospirillales bacterium | reverse complement strand
CATAGCCGGGTATGGGTATCGTCCGTCAGCTTACGAAAATCCGGAATGCCACAGGTTTCCCACAGCAGTCGAACGCGGCTGCGATTATGGGCGAGGGTGCGAATATCCGGCTCCCGCGCCAGGGCGGCGAGAGTTTGCAGGTCCACCGCCTCCGCCCCGCGCACCAGGCCAGGCCGGTTGGGCGCTTCGTTCAGGCTGGCCAGTAACGCGTCGACGCTGGCGAAATTCAGTTCCGCATTGCGCCAGTACAGTTCCGGCAGCGCGTCGAAATCGTGGCCTTCCACGGCACGAACCAGCTCGTCATCCAATGGCGGGCAGGTGGCGGTGGTGCCGAATGTGCCATCGCGCATGCCGCGCCCGGCGCGCCCGGCGATCTGTGCCACCTCGGCCGCCGTCAGGCGTCGTGGGCGGCGGCCGTCGAACTTGTTCAGGCGGGCGAAGGCAACGTGGTCCACGTCCATATTGAGGCCCATACCGATCGCGTCGGTCGCGACCAGAAAGTCCACCTCCTTATTTTGGTACAGCTGCACCTGCGCGTTACGTGTCCGGGGCGACAAGCGGCCCATCACCACGGCGCACCCGCCGCGACGACGCCGGATCAACTCGGCAATCGCGTAGACCTCGCTGGCGCTGAAGGCCACGACGGCGGTACGGGGCGGCAGCCGTACGAGCTTTGCCGGGCCCGCGTACGTCAGTTGCGACAGCCGGGGCCGCGTTTCGATCTGGGCCTGCGGCACCAGGCGTTGCAGCAGGGGGCGGATCGTCTCGGCACCCAGGAACATCGTTTCCACCATGCCGCGCGCATGCAGCAGGCGTTCGGTGAACACATGGCCGCGATCGGGGTCGGCGCAGAGCTGGATTTCGTCCACCGCCACGAACTCCGCCGCGCGGTCGAGGGGCATGGCCTCCACGGTGCAGGAGTACCAGCGGGCGTTGGCCGGTACGATCTTCTCCTCACCGGTGATGAGGGCCACGTTCTTCACGCCCTTTTTCGCCACCATGCGATCGTAGTTTTCGCGCGCGAGCAAGCGCAGCGGAAAGCCGATCATCCCCGAGGAATGCGCAAGCATCCGCTCGATCGCGAGGTGCGTCTTGCCGGTGTTCGTAGGGCCGAGTACCGCCTTGACCCGGGATGGGAAGCCCGACATGCCATGATGGTTGGCGATGGTGGCCACGATTGCAAGCAGGAGGCGGCACGAGAAGTGTTCCGCTCGGGAGTTGGCCTGTCGCCGATAGCCGCCGGCCTGGTATTATTTGGATCGTTTTTTTACGCCTTCCTCCCGGTCGGGTTTTGCCAGTGCCGGACCGTTCAGTTCAGAAAAATCCAATGACGATAATGGTCATATGACCGAAGTCGAAACGAGCGACCGGTACCCAAGGTAGCCTTTCATCGTCTAGCCACTCACGGTCGGCTTACCTACAACACTACAAATGTCTCGATCCCCGACTGCCGACCTGGCCCCGCTCATCAAGCTCCTGCAAGCAGGCGTGCTGCCCAATCGCGCTGCGACCGAACTCTCTCGCGTCCTCGCGATTTGGACGGCCGAGCTCAAGGACGACGACGAGCAGCTACAGGAGCGGCTGACCGGCCTGGCCGACCAGATGGCGACGGGTATCGAGGAAATGCACGAGGGTATCGCCGCGGCGAGCGACAAAGGAAAACCCACGCTACGGCGGATATTGCTAACACATCAGGCCGTGCTGGACGGGGTACGGAGCGCGCAGGGTGCGGGGTAAATACTGAACTACCCTGCCGGGGAGACTGCCGCAGCCCCCGGTCCGGAGCGGACGTCCCCCTGCCGGTGGGCCGATCTTGGCCCTGATGTGGGCCGCCGCAATACTTCCCTCTCCGAAGTGAGTTGCGTGTCTCTGTGCCCCACTCCCACCACGCCTGCCGCCAATGTCAGACCAATCGTTCCGGCATGGCGGGTGTTCTGAAGGGCGCCGTTTGACCCGACGCGGTTCGGTGCGTCACGGTCAATCCTATGGATGCGTATGGACGACTACTCAATGGCCTCGCCCCGCCGGACGCCGGGCCGGGGCTACCGGTTTGGTGCGTGCGGGAGGGTCTGCCACCGGGGCTGACCCCATCGCAGGCCGCGTTCCTAACCGCGGCCGGCTTTACCGGTGCCACGGGTCAGGTGATGCTGATACCGGGCGATGCCGGAATCGCGGGGGCGTGCGTCGGGCTCGGTCAGGATCGGTCACTATGGGCGCATGGCGCTCTGGCCCAGGCGTTACCGCCCGGTGTTTGGCGGCTAGAACCGGGTGATTTCGACGCTGGGCAAGCAGCGCTCGGCTGGTTGCTCGGTGCATACCATTACGACATGTTCACGACCGCTAAGCGCGCCCCGGCCCGGTTGGTCACCACCGACGCGCTCGCGATCGCGACAGCCCAGGCCACGGCATTTGCGCGTGACTTGGTCAATGCGCCCGCCAACGTCCTGGGCCCGGCCGAGTTAGCCGAAGCGACCCTGGCGCTGGCCGTGCGCTTCGGTGCCGCGGGGCGTGTGATCGATGGCGAGGCCTGCGCCGCCGCCTACCCGGCATTGACGGCGGTGGGCGCCGGTTCACCCCGGGGCCCGCGTGTTGCGATCATCGAGTGGTCTGGCGCCGG
>JAYVTX010000147.1:0-3475 GCA_043788425.1 Rhodospirillales bacterium | reverse complement strand
GGCGGCCAGGGTGGCCAAGGTGGCCAAGGCGGTATGCCGGGCTTCGGCGGCCATGGTCAGTTTCCATTCCCTTTTCCGTTCGCCATGCCGCAGCAGCAGCAGCAGCAGCAGCGTCCGCGGATGGTCGAGGCACGCGGTTCGGGCTTCCTGGTCGACGCGGACGGTACGATCGTAACCAATAATCACGTGATCCACGGGGCGACCTCGGTTTCGGTTACGCTAGATGACGGCACTGTCCTGCCAGCGCGCGTGATCGGCCACGACAAGGCGTCCGACCTGGCAGTTTTGCGGGTCAAGGCCAATCACCGCCTGCCGTTCATCAATCTGGGTGACAGCAACGCTGCCCAGCCGGGTGCCTGGGTGGTGGCTGTCGGCAATCCGTTCGGCCTTGGCGGTACCGTTACTGCCGGCATCGTCAGCGCGCGCGGACGCGACATCGGTGAGGGCAGCTACGACAGCTTCATCCAGATCGATGCGCCCATCAATCAGGGCAATTCGGGCGGGCCGTTATTTACGCAGGACGGCCAGGTGGTGGGCGTGAACAGCGCGATCATCTCGCCTAGCGGCGGCAGTGTCGGCATCGGGTTCGCCATCCCGTCCAACACGGTGAAGAGCGTCATTGCCCAGCTCGAAAAATCCGGCCATGTGACCCGGGGCTATATCGGCGTGCAGGCGCAAGCGGTGAATACGGCCATGTCGGACGCGTTGCATTTGCCGGGGGGCAGCAGCGACGAGCATGGCGCACTGGTAGCCAGCGTGGAGCAGGACAGCCCGGCGGGGCGCGCCGGTGTGGCACCCGGGGACGTGATCGTGGCGGTAAACGGTCAGCATGTAGGCAATCCGCGCGAGCTGGCCATCAACGTCAGCCAGGTTGTGCCGGGGACCCATGCCCGTTTGGACGTGCTTCGAGCTGGCCACCCACAAACGCTCGACGTGACCATCGGTACTTTGCCAGGCGACGGTTCTGTCCTTGGTGCGGCACCTGTTGGCCAGGGTAGCCGCGGGTTGGGCGTCGCCTTGTCTGGCATCACGCCGAATTTACGGCAGCAACTCGAACTGCCCGACAGCGCGCGCGGTGCGGTGATTACCGAGGTCAAGCCCGGCTCGGCCGCGGACCAGGCTGGGTTGCAGACGGGCGACGTGATCACCGGCGTCGGTAATCAGGCGGTAACCGGAACGGCAGACGCGTCACGCGCGATCCGCGAGCAGATGAAGTCCAATCAGGCAGTCGCTTTGCGCATCACGCGCGGCGGTGAAAATCTGTTTGTCGCCGTCAGCCCGGCAACGTCCGAGCAGGGCAATAACCCGGATGACGGCAACGGCTAGCAACCGCACCGACCAGGATCGATTGGCGATTTTAGTCGGGCTAATGTTGCCTTGATCGTTATGGTGGGCCCGTTAACAAGGCGGGCCCACTTCGTCTGTTCGTGTCGGCGAGCGGCTGCGGCGACATGTGGCCCCTCACGCGTGACCGGCCGGTGCTAGCGTCTGCGTGGTCGTCTCGCGCAACAGGGTGGCGAAAAGCATGAGTGCATCCGCGGCGCCGCGATCCTGCAAGACGCCCGCTTTGAACTGCACGGCAAACAGTTCTGCCTGCTCGGCGATGATAAAGGCCGCCTGGCGCATCGCCCGTTGCGCCAGCACCGCTTGCAGGTCGTCCGGCAAGGTTTGCCATTCGGTTCGTCGAGTCTGAAGCTGTTCCATGGCCGTATTATGCAGGCGAGGCGTTAAAAGGATGTGGAGAACGCGGCAGTCTGAGCAAAATGACCTCAGTCCGATGCGATAGATCGCCTAACCGCCGCGGGTCAGCTCATACAAGGCTACGGTCGCGGCAGCAGAGACGTTCAGGCTTTCCATGGTGCCCGGCATAGCCAGGCCCGCCAACTCGTCGCAGGTATCACGGGTGAGCCGGCGCAGGCCCGCTCCCTCGGCACCCAGCACCAGAGCCACGCGGCGTCCTGCCAGCGCGCTTCCCCGCAATGCCGGCTGCTCGGCAGCCAGTCCCACCACCCACAAATTGGCAGCCTTCAGCGCCACAAGGGTGCGGGCCAGGTTCACCGCGCGGATCATCGGCACAGTCTCGAGCGCGCCGGATGCAGCGCGGGCCAGCACGCCGGTCTCATCGGGTGCATGGCGGTCCTGAACAATCACGCCGGCCACGCCGAACGCGGCCGCGGATCGCAGGATGGCGCCCACGTTGCGTGGGTCGGTCACCTGGTCGAGCACCAGCACCGGTCCCGGCCGTTCCAGCAATGCGGTGAGTGCCGGCTGAGGCAGCGGGTCGGCCAGTGCCGCCATACCCTGGTGCACCGTATCGCGGCCGAGCAACTGGTCCAGCCGCGCCCGATCCACGCGTTCGTGGCTCTGCGGCCAGGGCGGCGGCAGGCGGGCGGCCAGTGCCGACTCGGCATCCTCAGTCAGCAACAGCCGGCGCAGCCGCCGCTGCGGGTTCGCCAAGGCTGCCGCCACCGCATGCAGGCCGTGCAGCCAGATGGTCCCACTCGGAGCGTTGCCCCCCGAAACCTGCCCCCCCGGAACCTGGCCTCTCGAATCCTGGCCCCTCAAATCTTGTCCACGTGAAGCCTTGCCACCTGCAGCTTGGCCACCCGGCGCTGGTCCGCGGGATGCAGCACCGTCTCGCGCGATATGCCCGGGCGCACGGAGCAGCACCGGGCGCGCCTCATTGGGTGGACGATTGAGCGCCGGGCGTGCCGGCACATTGCCGGGCTTTGCACCACGGGTATCAGACGTCCGCGAGCCGGAGCCGCGCGAACCAAAAGACGAAGGAGGCTTCATCGTGGCAATATACGCCTGCCCATCGGCGCCGGCTATGCCCCAGCTATAGCCCCCAGATACAGCCCCCAGATACAGCCAAGGACGTGTGGCCGAATTAGATCGGCGCCCTCGGCCGCGATCGTTCCGGCAGGCATCAACACGGCCATCGGAAACCCTAGCTTTGCCGGGCCAGTGGCGACACGAAAAGTGGTGCGGTGTCCCAAGGAAACAGGATCCAGGTATCTTGGGGGACTTTGGCCACGAAACTATGCGCCGCCGCGATCCCGGCAGGTTTGGCATACAGGCATGCAAAATGCGCGCGCGGCAGTAATCCGCGCACCAGCTCAGCCGTAACCCCGCTATCGACCAGATCGTCCACCAGTAGAAAACCATCGCCGTCGCCTGCGGCCACCGCTGGCTTGATCACCACGGGCGGCGCCTGACTGCCAGCCTCGTCGGTGTAGCTGACGACCGAAATCGTTTCGACCAGCCGGCACTCCAACTCGCGCGCCACGATGGCCGCCGGGATCAAGCCTCCGCGGGTCACCGCTACGATCCCACGAAACGGGCCGCGCGGCAGTAGCTGGGCGGCCAGCGTGCGGGCGTCGCGGTGCAACTGGTCCCAGGAGACGGTCGCATAGGTGATAACGGTCATGGCCGGATGCGTGGCGCGTCAGAACCGATCATGGTTCAGAACAGC
>JAYVTX010000146.1:0-3839 GCA_043788425.1 Rhodospirillales bacterium | reverse complement strand
AGCGGTGATCTTCCTTGCGGCGTACCGACGCGCCAATACCCTGAAAAACCCCAACGCCTTGAACACCCATTGTCATCTCCCGTGATGATGCCCCGGCTTTAGTGCCGGGTGCAGTTAGGCAGGCACGGCTTCGATATGGATTACTCGGCGGCGATAGCGGGTGCCAGATGCGGGTGCATAAGTGGCACCGCGGCGGCGATAGCTTTCACGATGTTATGGTAGCCCGTGCAGCGGCAGAGGTTGCCCTCCAAGCCGTTACGGATTTCGTTTTCCGTCATACCCTGCGGATGCAGTTGCACGAGGTCGACAGCGCTCATGACCATACCCGGCGTGCAAAACCCGCATTGCAGCGCATGGTGCTCGCGGAACATCGCCTGCATCGGGTGCAGCGTGCCGTCGGCGGCGGCCAAACCTTCAATGGTTAGGACGTCAGCACCGTCAGCCTGCATTGCAAGCATCGCGCAGGCCTTAACCGACCGGCCGTTCACGTGCACGACGCACGAACCACACTGGCTAGTGTCGCATCCGACATGGGTACCGGTCAGATGCATCTGCTCACGCAGTAGTTCGACTAGCAGCGTCCGGCCTTCAACGACCTCCGTGTGGGTACGGCCGTTCACCGTCAGCGTCACTTGCGGCATCTCGTTTTCTCCCGGATAGTTTGTAGGGCGTAGTGTGCGGATGAACGGCGAAAAGGGTCAAGAGCGATCGGCCGTACGGGTAATAGCTCACGCGGTTGCGACATGGCACGGCTCATGCAACCCTTTCACTTCGTCCGACACGGGCGAATGCCCGGGGGACGCATGAAAAAGATCGAGGCAGTCATCAAGCCGTTCAAATTGGATGAAGTAAAGGAGGCGCTGCACGAAGTCGGTTTGCAGGGCATCACGGTTGTGGAGGCGAAGGGATTCGGACGCCAAAAGGGCCACACCGAGCTGTATCGCGGGGCCGAGTACGTGGTGGACTTCCTGCCGAAGGTGAAGATTGAAGTCGTGTGCGACGACGCGGTTCTGGAACGGGCCGTCGAAGCGATAATTGCCGCCGCCCGCACTGGGCGCATTGGCGACGGCAAGATTTTCGTCAGCACGATCGACGAGGTGATCCGCATCCGCACGGGCGAACGCGGTTCGGACGCGGTATAGGTTCAACCATCCGGCCGCACGATGCCGCCGAATTACATAAGGAAGCAGAATGGCACAGGATGAACAGGGCACGGTCGCCCACGTGCTCGAGATGTTCCAGGAACACCAGGTCGAGTACGTAGACCTGCGGTTCACCGATCCGCGTGGCAAGTGGCAGCATACCGCCCAGCACGTGTCCACAATTGACGAGGATGCGTTCCGCGACGGGATTATGTTCGACGGCTCCAGCATCGCCGGCTGGAAAGCGATCAACGAGAGCGACATGATCCTGATGCCAGACCCGTCGACGGCCGTGATGGACCCGTTTGCGGCTAAGCCGAGCTTGATCCTGTTCTGCGATATCTACGAGCCGAGCACTGGCCAGCCATATGCCCGCGACCCGCGCAGCACCGCCAAAAAAGCCGAGGCGTACGTGAAGTCGTCTGGTATCGGCGACTCCGTGATGGTCGGGGCTGAAGCCGAGTTCTTCATTTTCGACAGCGTCCGCTTCGGCACCGGCCCCAATTTCGGTAGCTACCACACCGAAAGCATCGAGGGCCCGGGTGCCAACATGAAGGAATATCCGGAAGGTAACATGGGCCACCGCCCGGGCGCCAAGGGCGGTTACTTCCCTGTCCCCCCGGTCGATAGTGAAAGCGACCTGCGGGCCGAGATGCTGAGCAGCATGGGCGAGATGGGCCTACCGATCGAAAAGCATCATCACGAGGTGGCGCAAAGCCAGCATGAATTGGGTACGAAGTTCGGCAGCCTGCTGACGATGGCCGACCAGATGCAGATCTATAAGTACTGCGTCCACAATGTTGCCCATAGTTATGGCAAGACCGCGACCTTCATGCCCAAGCCGATCTATGGCGATAACGGCAGCGGCATGCACACGCATCAGTCGATCTGGAAGGACGGTAAGCCGCTTTTTGCCGGCAATGGCTACGCTGACCTGTCGGAAATGTGCCTGCATTTCATCGGCGGCATCATCAAGCATGCCAAGGCCTGTAACGCGTTCACCAATCCCAGCACCAACAGCTACAAGCGGCTAATCCCAGGGTTCGAGGCGCCGGTGCTACTTGCCTATTCCGCACGCAACCGCTCGGCATCGTGCCGTATCCCGTACACCACCAGCCCGAAGGCCAAGCGGGTGGAGATCAGGTTCCCCGACGCGACCGCCAATCCGTACCTCGCGTTCTCGGCGTTGCTGATGGCCGGGCTCGATGGGATCAAGAACAAGATCAACCCCGGCGATCCGATGGACAAAGACCTGTACGACTTACCGCCCGAGGAGCTAAAGGGCATACCGACCGTCTGCGGCTCGCTGCGGGAGGCACTGGGCTGCTTGGCCGCCGATCACGACTTCCTGCTGGCTGGCGATGTGTTTAGCAAGGAGCAGATCGAGAGCTACATGGAACTGAAGTGGACCGAGGTGTATCGCTTCGAACACACCCCGCACCCGGTCGAGTTCGAGATGTATTACTCCGCCTAAGCAGACCTGTCGCTTAAACAACACGCCTCCGTACCTCGTTGTACGGGGGCGTTACCGTTTGACGGCATTGGCATCTGTCTTGCTCAGATGCCTTCGGCTATTTGAAAAGGCCCAACCCGCAACGGCGTCGCGGCAAAAGCAGGTTCCGAGCCAAGTCGTGTTTGCGCCACGCTTATGGTAGGCAACTCCCATACCAATTGCTTCGTTAGGAGGATTATGCGACACGCAACTACAGTCTGAGCAGACACTATGCTGGACTTTCTGATTACAGCAGTGCGCAGTTCCACCCTGTTGATGAGCACCCTGTCGGCCCCTGCCCTTACCCAAACCCAAGGCGCGGCAGAGCAAATTGGCCTGCCCGGCAACTCGGCGACCGCCCCGGCCAAGAAGGCCCACGTGGCGCCGGCGAATTTTGGCGAGTGGGCGAGTTCGATCAAGCTCAGCCTGCAGGGTGAGGGCGGCATTGTCGTCAACACGCAGGACCCCAACAGCCATCGGAATTTCGGCCAGTTATTCACCGATAACAGCAATCGGCCTACGCTAAACCAGATACTGGGGACCGTCAGTCGCGATGTCGATCCGAAAGCCACCAGCATCGACGTCGGCTTCAGACTGCAGTTGGCGTACGGCTCTGACAGCCGGATTACCCACACTCTGGGTGTGTTCGACCAGCTAATCCATGACCGCAATCAGATCGACGTGCCAGAAGCGTCGATTTCCGTACGATTTCATAACGTGTTCGCCAATGGCCTGACCATAAAGGCCGGCATCTATCCGACGCCCCTCGGTGTCGAGATGATCGATCCCAAGACTAACGCGTTCTACTCACACAGCTACATCTTCAACTACGGCCTCCCGTTCAAGCATACCGGCGTGTTGGCGACGGCCCACGTATCCGACTTTCTGGACATCTATGGCGGTATCGATAGCGGTACGAACACCGCCGTAGGCTACGGCACAGGAGACAACAATAACCAGCCGGCCGGGATCGCCGGAATCGGCTTAAACATGGACGGGGGTAAGCTCGTTTTCTTAGCGCTTACCCACATGGGGCCGGAAGACTCGAAGCGAAATTCACCATTTGCAAATAGCGCGATTCGTTACTATAACGACATATCGTTGGTCTGGAAGACGACGAAACTGCTTACCTTCACGACTGAGATTAACTATGTGAAGGAATCGGGCTTCCGGGCGGAGGCGTACGGCATCGCGCAGTACGCGTC
>JAYVTX010000145.1:0-6080 GCA_043788425.1 Rhodospirillales bacterium | reverse complement strand
TACAGGACTGGGCCAGCAAATCCCAGGCAATCGTTTGCGACAGGTCCGGCACCGCATTGCCGCCGGCCGGGTTGGGCACGCTCAGGATTGTCGCATCATTCGATAACGGCGTGACGGAGGCGATGTCCCGGGCCGCATGCGCCGCGGCCGCCAGGCGTTCGAGCCATCCGGGCGGCACCAGCGTGTCGCTGTTCAACAGCACCACATCGTACCCGGCGGCAGCCCGGATACCCGCATTGGCCGCACCGGGAAAGCCGATGTTGCCGGGCAGGCGTATGACCGTGATCCGGTTGCCATAAGCCGACAGGGCTTGACCAACCCTCGCATCCGGCGAGGCATCATCCACAACGAAAACGGCCGTCCCCGGCGGCACCGTCGCCAGCACGGAACCGAGGCAGGCGGTCAGCAAGAGTGCCCCACCATAGACGGGAACGACGACCGCAATCTGCCGCACGGGCGTGCCCCGACGCCGGGCACTGGGCATCGGCGCGGGCGTGCGGACCGGGCTTCCGGTGATGTCGCGGCCATCGGGACCTTGGATCGATACGGCGCCGGCCGCCACGACCCGGAACGCGCGGGGACGGAACAGGCCGCTCTGCCCCTCCGTCGGGCGCGCGGCCAGGATTGTGCGGCGGCGTCCGCCGGCGTTGACTGTCAGCCGAGGTACCGCCCCGGGGTCCGCCGGGTACCACGCCCAGCCGACGACGCTGGTGCCACGACGCTCGGCAAACCCATCGACCCGGGCCAGCGCCGTCGGCAGGGGCGATCCCAGCAGCGGTCCGGTTGGTCCCGTGCACGCAATATGCGCCACATCGCGCCAGCCCGGCGGTAGCGTAGCCCGGCCATTCAACCAGCGAAGCCGGACCACGACGCCATCCAGCGCCACCTCTGGCTCGCCAGCCGCGACCAGGGTGCCGTCCACGTGCAGTCCACACCACCGGCCCGGCCCGGCGATCGCATCGGCCATGGCTGGGTCGGGCACGGCCACTTGCAACGCCCGCGCCAGCGCCGCCCGGGCCCGCGCCCCCTGCCCCAGCACGTGCCAACTGGCGGCCAGGCCGGACCAGGCAGGGCCGGCCGTTCCGGGACTTGGTTGATCGATCAGGCGCTGAAACAACACTGCGGCCTGTTGCGCATCGCCGTCCTGTAGCGCCGCCCCGGCCAGCGCCGCCAAAATCAGCGTATCGCGCGGGGCCAGCCGGTGGGCCCGGGCAAGCCAGCGGCGACGGATAGCCGGGTCGGGGGCGTCCTGCGCGGCCTGCCAACTGGCTGACACCTCGGCCACCCAGGCCTGCTCGGCAGTCTCAATAACCGCCGGGTTACTCATGGAGCGGCGGCGGGCTGCCCTGCCAACTGATCGATGTCGATCGCAGCCTCCTTTAAGCCGCCGGCCAGGGCGTACTCCAGGTAGCGCCGGGCACGAACCGGGTCTGTCTCATTGCCAAGGCCACGCGAAAGATACCGGCCAAGCATCATGCTGGCATAGTGGTGGCCCTTATCGGCGGCAGCCTGGAACCAGCGCTGGGCGGCAACACGGTCGGTCGGCACGTCATGGCCACCGCCCAGCAGCGCACCCAGGGCAAACATCGCACCCGCATGGCCCTGATCGGCCGCGCGCTGAAACATCGCCTGCGCCGCGGGTTGATCGCGTGGACCGCCACGGCCGTTGACCATCATTTCCGCCAGCATGACTTGCGCGTCCGCCATCCCGGCCTCCGCTGCCTGCGCGATCCAGCTCCTACCCTCGACCAAATCTACGGGAACGCCGCGGCCATCGACCAGCATGCGGCCATACCAGTAACGCGCGTTGACGACGCCCGCCGCGGCCCGGCGTAGCCAATATGCAGCGCGTACGTCGTCCCGGTCGATGCCTACACCTTCGGCCAGGCAGACGCCGAAGTTGAACGCCGCCGTCAGATCGCCCTGCTCGGCCGCAGCCTCAAACCACTCGCGGCTGCGAACCCGGTCCTCCGGTGCGCCGATGCCGGCCAGGGCCAGATTAGCTAGGTCGGTTTGCGAGTGCGCATCGCCCCGTTCGGCGGCCAGGCGGAACCAGCGCGCCGCCTCATCCGGATCGCGTGCCATGCCGGCCCCTGTCAGATGCAGCATCCCCAGTGCGCGGGCGGCCATACGATGGCCATGTTCCGCGGCACGGGCGAACCAGGCCGCAGCCTCCGCATAATTGGGTGGCAGGTCGCCTCCCTTGGCATACAGGTCGCCAATGATCGCCGCCGCCTCCGCATCGCCGGCCAGGGCCGCCCGCCGTAGCCAGCTTTCGCCCGTTACGGGGTCCCGCGTAACACCCCGGCCCTCCAACAGCGCCAAACCCAGCCGGGCCTGCGCCGAGCGTACACCCCGCTCCGCCGCCTGCTGGTAAAGGGTGGCCGCAGCGGCCAAGTCCTTTTGCACACCGACGCCGATGGCCGTCATCTCACCAAGCAAAAAGATCGCCATCGGCAGCCCGCCCTGCGCCGCCTTCGCCATCTCGGCCGCGGCCATTGCCCGGTCGTCATCGGTTTGCGCCACCCGCATTCGGGCCAGGGCCACACCCAGCGAGCCCTGCGGCGATCCGCCCGCCGCGGCCTTGGTGTACCAGGCGTCGGCCTGGGCCAGGTCGCGCCCCGCCTCCGGCCCAGATGTCATGATATAGCCGACGAGCGCCATGGCGTCGGGCGCACCTGCTTCGGCTGCGCGGCGGCCCCAGGTCAAAGCCTTTTCAAAGTCGGCGCCCAAGAACGCACTCTCGGCAAAAAAGCCCGGATCGCCGGGTCCGGTCAGGCCGGTGAGGTACAGCGCAGCCAGCACCGCCTGCGCCTGCCGGTGATCGGCTGCCGCCGCCTGTTCCAGCCATTGCGCGGCCGACACCCGGCTGGTGGGCACGCCGGTCCCGTCGATGTATGCGCGGCCAACCCGAAATTGCGCTTCGACCACGCCGCGTTGCGCGAGTCGGGCGAGCAGCGGAAAGCCCTTCTCCGGCTGGCCCTGCTCCATCTTAAGAATGGCCCGGCGCAACCGGGCAGAGGCGAATACCGCCGATTTTAGGCGGTCAAATAGTTCAGCCATGGTGTTTAGGGTTCTCGCATCCCGTCCATCGCCACCGGTAGCACGCGGCTGAGCAGATAGCTCATCAGCGTCCGTTCGCCGACCTTGATATCGACGGTGACGGGCATGCCCGGGCCCACGCGGAAGTCAGGTGGCGTATCGTGCAGCTTGTTCTGCTCAATACTAACCCGTCCCCGGAAATAGGCCGGGCCCTGCATCGGTGCCGTATTCTGCTGCACGCCGCGCTGGCGTTCATCGGGGTTGGACGTAAAGCTATCGGGGCTCACGAACCGCACCCGTCCCTCCAACGCGCCATATTGAGTGTTGGGAAACGTATCGAGCTTGATCGTGACCGGATTGCCGGGGTGGACAAAGCCCGCATCCAACCCCGCGACGTTCGTTTCCACCTCTAGCACGGCATCGACCGGGGTTAGGCTCATCAGCTGCTCACCGGATTGCAGGACGGCGCCGGGGCTGACCTTGGCAATGTTTTGCACGATCGACGTCTGGTTTGCGCGAAGCTCCACCAATTGACGGCGTAGGCTTGCCTTGTTGAGCTGCTCCCGCGCATCGCTCAGCTTCCGGCCCTGTTCGGTCAGCTCCTGGCTGACCTGGCCGCGCCACTGCTGGTTATAGCCGTCGCGTTCCGCCTGCATCGCCTGCAGGTCGCGGGCTGCCTGCATGACCTGGGCGTTGGCGCTGTCCAGCCCCCGTTGTGCCTCGATGACCTGGGCCTGCGCTTCAAGTAAGGCGAGCTGGCTGCCAACCTTCAGCTTTTCGAGCTCCGCCCGCTTGGCCTGCACATCTTTCAGCACCGCCAAGCGCTGCGTGTAGCCAACCCGGTCCGATAGAGCGCGCTGCACCTGGCTTTGCAGGCTGCTGATTTTTTGAGCGTAGTTTTCGTTTTTAAAGCCGCGCTCACCCTGGCGCTGGCTAAAAATCGCACCCTGCAGAGCCGCAATCGGGCTGCTATCGGCCGGCTTGAAGGTCTTACCCTCGGCCTCAGCCTCCAGCCGGCTCACCTCGGCCTCCAAGCTGCCGACTTGGGATTGCAGGGCGCTTAAATCCGCGATGGCAAAGGTTGGATCGAGCCGCGCGAGCACGTCGCCCTTTTGCACCACCTGCCCTTCTCGAACATCGACCGATCGGACGATCGCCGTCTCTAGCGGCTGGATCACGCTGGTGGCAGTCAGTGCGACGATCCTGCCGCCCGCGGTCACTACCTTGTCGATCGGGATCAGCGCCGCCGCCGCGAAGCAAGAGGCGACCAGCGAAACAGTAACCCACATCGTCCCCTTCGCCCCCCGTTGCACCCGCACGTGACTGAGGGCGGCGGTGGGCGAATGGAACTCCAGCAGGGTCGGCAGTGTCACGGCCGCCGGGGTCTGCGGCTTGGCCAGCGTCAGTTCGCCCATCGGCTAGTCTCCCTGTGCGGCCACGGGCACCAGCGGCGAATGCCGGCCCATGCCACCACCTAGGTGCCGGTTTTGCTGCGCCCACAGCATGCGGTAGATCGTACACCGCTCCAGCAACGTTGAATGCGGTGCCATATCGATTACCTTACCTCGATCCATGACAAGGATCATGGTGCAATCGATCAGCGATGACAGCCGGTGCGACACGATCACCATCGTGCGACCCTTACCGAGCCGGGTCAGGTTGGCGTTGACTAGCGCCTCACTCTCGGGATCGAGCGCACTCGTCGCCTCATCGAGGATCATGATGCGCGGATCGGCGATCACGGCACGGGCGATCGCCAAACGCTGGCGCTGGCCGCCGGACAGGTTGGCGCTCCCTTCCTCGATCCAGGTGTCGTAGCCGGACGGCAACCGTTCGATAAACTCCTCGGCCCCGGCCAGGCGGGCGGCGCGCACCACGTCGTTCATTGTCAGGCCCGGGCGGCCCGCCGTGATGTTGTCCCGAACCGTGCCGCGGAACAGGAAGTTGTCTTGCAGCACGACGCCAAAGCTGCGGCGTAAGTGGATCAGATTGATCTCACGCAGTTCAACGCCGTCGATCTTCAGGAACCCCGAATACTCGCGGTTAATGCCCTGCAACAGCCGGGTCAGCGTGCTTTTACCCGACCCGCTGCGCCCGACGACACCCAGCATGGTACCCGGCGGAAGGTCGAAACTAACCTTTTCCAGGGCGGGGACCTTAGCACCTGGGTAGGTGAAGGTCAGCTCCTCAAACGACACACCGCCCGAGAACTTGGGCCGCATACCGCCCTGCATCGCCTTCGTCTCACTCGGGTTATTTAGCACCAAGGCCACCTGGCCGATGCTCGCGCGCACGTCCTCAAAATCCTCGATCAGGCGCGCCAGGCCAACCAGCGGTTGTGTTACCCGGGCGCCGAGCATCATGAACGCCACCAGTCCGCCGATGGCGATGCCGGTATTGTCGTTCATCGCAATATAGGCCCCGATCATAATGATCCCGCGCTGGATGAACCCTTCGATCGGATTGATTATCGTCTGCGGCCAGTTTGCCAGGCGCCCAACCTGCAACTTCAACGCGCCGGCCGTCGCCGTCCGTTCATCCCATTCCGCCCGGCGTTGCGGCTCAAGTGCCAACGACTTCACCGTCCGGATGCCATGGACGGTTTCCACCATCGTGGACCCCTTATTGGCTTCCGCCGCCGTCAGCTTGCCCATCAGCGTCCGCAACGCGGGCAAGAATGCCAGGATGATCAACGCGATCACCGCCGCGCAAACCAGCACGATCCAGGCCAGCGTCGGCTCCATCCAAAACAGGAACGGTAGCAGGAATACCAGCGTGAACATGTCGAGAAACGTGCCCATCAGCTTGCCGGTGAGAAATTCGCGTATCTTCCAGACCTGGCTAAGCCGGTAGTTGGTTTGCCCGGCCGGATTCTTTTCGAAATAGTCGAGCGGCAGGCCCAGCAGGCGGTCGAAGATGTGAATGTTCAGCTTGGCGTCGACCCGGGTGGACACGACTTGGACCAGCTCGCGCCGCGCGTAGCCGAGGCCGCATTCATAGGCTGCGGTAATGCCCAGAATGACGCTGAGCAGCACAAG
>JAYVTX010000144.1:0-6193 GCA_043788425.1 Rhodospirillales bacterium | reverse complement strand
TGCCTGCCTCCGTCCGGAGTACTCCGTCCGGAGTAGTCGGGCGTAGTGCCGTCGCGGTGGGGCAGCTCGGCTTACGTGCCCTGCTCCACCACGACATCGCCGCCAATCATCGCAACCCGACTACTTAGCCGCCCCGCTGCACCACGAGGTGATGCCGCAACTGACCCAGGCATGCTTCGCGCCCGGCCGCGCACCCACCCCTAAGCCACCACTCGCGCACCGCCCGCACATGCACGCCTACCGCCGGTCCAGGTGCAACGCCCTCCGCCACGACATCCCGGCCCTCGATCGGCAAAACCGGCCGTTCTATCGCTTGCAAGCGCCCAATCACCGGCCCGCCGCCCGCCAGCCAGGCCCGACCAGCCAAAACCGGCGCTGGCGTATCAGCCAGCATGCGGCGCAGCGCCCCGTCATCCATGGTGTTCAACGGTGCCGGTCCCGCCAGCGCCAGCAACCCGTCCCGCTCCTGCACCGACATCCGCATCGGCCCGGCCAGCGCGCCCGCGTCTGGGCGTAGCGCCACTAGCCGAAGCAGCGGGTCTGCCGGTGCGTCGGCAGGTAATTGTAAAAGTCCAGCCGGGTCCGCGCCGGGGATCAGCGCCTCTAGCACGCCCAATGCCGCCATCAGCGCCACGGCACCCCGCGGATCGGGGGTCGACAGAATTCGTTTCAGCTCGCTCCATACCCGCTCGGGCGATAGGCGAGACAGGCCAGATACGCCCGCGCGGATGGCCGCCAGTGCCGCCGGGTCCGGCACGCCATGGCCGTAGCGGGCATGGAACCGAAAAAAGCGTGGGATGCGCAAATAGTCCTCGGCGATACGGGCGGCAGGGTCACCCACAAACCGAACGATGCCGGCGGCGAGATCCGCGCGCCCGCCGAAATAATCCCACAGCGACCCGTCTGGTGCCATGGACATCGCATTGAACGTAAAATCGCGTCGGGCGGCATCGTCCCGCCAGTCGCCGGTCCATTCGACGCGGGCGTGCCGGCCATCAGTATCGTGGTCACGCCGCAGCGTCGTAATCTCAAACGGCACACCTCCACTCAGCGCTGTCACGGTGCCGTGCAACAGGCCGGTCGGCAGCGCACGCAGCCCCGCCGCGGCCAACGCAGCCGTAACCGCATCCGGATCGCGAGGCGTTGCAAGATCGACGTCGTTTACCGGCCGGCCAGCCAGGGTGTCCCGCACGGCACCGCCCACAATCCGCGCCTCCGGCAGCGCCAGAAGGACGGCTTGCAACGCTGCATGGCTGATAAACGTGGGTGGCGTGATCCGGGCGGCAGGGCTATCGGGCATGGGCCGGGACGATCACGCCATCCCGCGTCTGCGCTGGCACGTATTCGGCACCGGGCGGCAGCCGATCGTGCGACGCGAAAACGCCCAGTCCCATCCCGGCCGCCAGTAGCAGGATAAGCGTCGCAGCAAGCAGCCTGCGGGACGGCCCACGCTCGCCACGCCGAATGGCGCGATGCCAGACCACGTATAAGAACACCGGCACCAGCAGCAAACCAATCTCGGCAAACCGCATCAGGCTGCTTCCGCCCGGCGCAACCGCGCGGCCAGCCCGACCAGGATGGCGGCCGTCGCACCCCAAATGTAGTACTCGGAATGGGGCCAGACCCAGAACTCACGCTGGCGGCCACGAAACTCGGCCCGCTGGCGTTGTGGGGCAGACGGGTCCAGCAGCACATCGAGGGGCAGCGTAAAGATGCTCGCCACCTCGTCCTCACACGGTACTAGCGACAAGCCGCCCGGCAGCAAGGCCACCACGGGTGTGATGCGAAATCCGGTGCCGGTCAGATGTTCGGGCAGGCGCCCGGCCAATTCGACGGTGGCAGGATCCAAACCCACTTCCTCGTGTGCCTCCCGCAACGCCGCCGCCTCCGCGCTGGCGTCGGCCGGGTCTCGTCTTCCGCCTGGAAAGGCGACCTGGCCCGGATGCCGGGACAAATGACTGGCGCGCCGGGTTAGAAGAACGCCGGGCTTGGCCCCATGCACGATGCCGACCAGGACCGCCGCCTCCACCAACGGACCGATAACCAGGTCCATTGCATCGTCGGACGTGCTTGCCACGGCCATCGCCTCGGCCGCACTTACTCCCAGCCGGCGTCGCAGTAGCTCCAGATCCACGCTATTGGTCCGTAACCCCTGCCGGTAGGTCACCGAGGGAGAAGAATTGGTTCTGGCTCCAAACGCCGAGCGCCGGGCGGCCATGGACCATGCCGGGCACGGCCAGTGCGACCAGCTCGTAATAAACAGCGCGGCCGATCCGCGCCTCCAGCGGCGGGGTGCCGGGCGTTGAGCGGATCGTGATGTAGGGTGTCGGCTCGCACGTCAGGATATCGTGGCGAACCCGGATGGGATGGTCCGGCCCGGCCGTTACCACCTGGTCCACGTTAGTGCGGAACGACAGCGTTTGTCCGTTATCACATCCGGCCCAGTCGAGCTCTACGGCGATCCAGGGCGTATCTTCGACCGCTATGCGGCCCCGTTCGGCAGGCGTTTCCAGCCAGTAATCGCCATCGCCATCGCGCTTCAGAACGCTGCTGAACAGGCAGACCAGTTCTTTGCGGCCAATAGGGCTACCGCGATACAGCCAGGTGCCGTCACGTTTGATGATAAAGGGGAGGTCGCCACACTCAACGCGCTGACGCTTTGTTGTCTGCGACAGCATGCCCGCGTCGGCACATGCAGAAGCGGGTCGGGCACCGCCTAGATTTCGGGCATCGTTCACGTTTAACCACTCCGGGACAGAGCCGAGCTCCGTGACACCTGATATAGGGAGTTGCCCCCGGTTGATGAAAGGGCCGGGACGGCGCAGATGCGTAAGTGGAGGGCCAGTTGATGCAGGCGTTGCCGGAAAGTGACACGACGGCTGATCTGGGAGCCGGTCCGGGTGGCGGCTTGATCGCAGAGGTCGATGCGCTGGGGGCTCACATGGCGGCGGCCCGGACGGAGGTCGGGCGCGTCATTTTGGGCCAGGACCTTGTTGTCGAGCAGGTGCTGGTAGCACTGCTCGCCGGCGGGCACGCGCTGCTGGTGGGGGTGCCCGGCCTGGGCAAAACACTGCTGGTCGAAACACTTGGCACGGTGCTGGGCCTGGCTCCGAAACGCATCCAGTTCACCCCCGACCTGATGCCAGGCGACATTACCGGAAGCGAGGTTCTGGACGACACCGCCGGCCGCCGCGCATTCCGCTTCATACCAGGACCCGTGTTCTGCCAGTTGTTAATGGCGGACGAGATCAACCGAGCCAGCCCGCGCACCCAATCCGCATTACTGCAGGCCATGCAGGAAGGCCGGGTCGCCGTCGCGGGTGAGGATCACGCCCTGCCCCGGCCGTTCCACGTGCTGGCGACCCAAAACCCAATCGAGCAGGAGGGCACGTACCCCCTGCCAGAGGCGCAATTGGACCGTTTTCTGCTGCAAGTCGACGTAACCTATCCGGCGCTGGCTGCGGAGAGGGCGATGTTGCTGGCGACCACGGGTGCCGACCGGGTGGTGCCACGGGCGGTGCTGACGGCCGACACGTTGATGGCGGCACAGCGGCTGATCCGCCATGTTCCGGTCGGCGACGGCGTGGTCGATGCGATACTGACGCTGGTACGCCAGGGCCGGCCGGAGACGACATTGCTCGCCATCGTGCGAGACAGCGTTGCCTGGGGTCCCGGGCCCCGTGCGGCACAGGCCCTTATGCTGGGGGTGCGGGCGCGGGCGGTGCTGGATGGTCGGCTATCACCCAGCCTGGATGATGTGGCCGCGTTGGCCGGACCCGTCCTGCGGCACCGCATGGCGCTGAGTTTCGCGGCCCGCGCCGATGGGGTCACGCTGCCATCCGTCATCGACGCCATGGTCCATTCCGCCATCGGCGCGCCTGTGTGACGGCGATCCTGGCCCGCCATGCGGAGGCGCTGGCTGCCCGGCTGCCACCACTATTGGCCCGGTCACCGCGGGTTGCAAACTCCGTCACCGCCGGCGCACACGCCCGCCGCCGCGTGGGGCCCGGGTCTAGCTTTTGGCAGTTCCGGCCCTACGCCTCGGGCGATCAGCCCAGCCAGATTGACAGCCGAGCCAGTGCCAAATCCGACCGCGCCTACGTCCGCCAGACCGAGTGGGAGCTGGCGCAAACCGTCCATATCTGGTGCGACGGCTCCGCCAGCATGGAGTGGCGCAGCAACACCTCCCTACCCACCAAGGCCGGGCGGGCGAGCCTGTTGCTACTGGCCGTATCGGCGCTGCTGCTACGGGGTGGTGAGCGGGTACGGCCACTGGGCGGTGCGCCAGCCGCCACACTGGATCGCCTGGCCGAGGCTGTCGCCCGCCAGCCCGCCGCCGGCCTACCCGCATTGACCGATATGCCAGCCCATGGTCGGCTATTGATGGCAGGCGACTTTTTGGCGCCCCTGGCCGAGATCGAAGCGTCGTTCCGGCCCTATGCCACCCGGCCCGTCCGCGGCCACGTCGTACAGATCCTCGACCCGGCGGAACTGGCCCTACCGTATTCAGGCCGGGTCCGGTTTCAGGGAATGGAGGCAGAGCCGGACGCGATCGTGCCGCAGGTCGAGGGCGTGCGCGCCACCTATGCCGCTGCGATCGCCACGCAACAGGCCGGGCTGCGCGCGATCTGTGACCGGGCGGGCTGGACGTGCACGGTTCATCGCACGGATGCGCGGGCGGAGGATGCGCTGTTGGATCTGTACCAGGCCATCGCGTGATGTTCGCCACGCCGTGGCTGCTGCTGGCGCTTCCTGCATTGCCGGTGCTGTGGTGGCTATTGCGCGTCACCCCGCCCAGCCCAGCCGTCATGCGGTTTCCGGCCATCCGGCTATTGGCTGGGCTGGCGACGCAGCCCACCGCGGCGCGCACCCCCTGGTGGCTTTTGGCGCTGCGGCTGGCGGCAGCGGCACTGCTGATCGTCGGTCTAGCCGGCCCGATCCGCGACCCGTCCGCGCCCCTGCCCGGCACCGGTCCGGTACTGCTGGTTATCGACAATAGCTGGGCTGCCGCATCCGACTGGCCAACCCGGCTACAGGCCGCCACCGCGATTCTAGACCGGGCCGAGCGGGAGGGCCGTTCCGCCGCGCTGCTCGCCACCGCATCCGTTCCAGCCGAAACGGTGCCAGCACCCGGGGCCGTGCTACCCGCCAGCGCAATCCGCACGCAACTGGGCGCGCTGCGGCCCATGCCGTGGCCTGCCGATCACCGTGCACCGGTTCTGCCGGCGGGTGCTGTCTTCTACGTATCCGATGGGATCGCACAACCCGGGGATGACGCCTTCGCCACCGCCCTGCGCGTAGCCGGGCCGGTCACGCAGTTGCAGGCCGATCCGCCGACCGCTGCTTTGCTCCGCCCGAGCCTGGACCCGGCCGGAACGTTCGGCGCGCGGCTGTCGATCCTTCCCCACAGCGCCGAGACTAGGGCGGCAATCCTGGCCCAAACAAGCGCGGGTGGCACGCTGGCCAGAACGGCTGTGACAGTTACCGCCGGGTCGGACGGTATCGGCTTCACCCTCGATTTACCGGCCGGCGTGCGGAACCAGGTTGGCCGCCTGGTGGTGGAGGGTGCGCCCAGTGCCGGTTCTGTCCTGCTGCTGGATGAGCGGTGGCGGCGGCGTCCCGTGGGCCTGGTTGCGGCCGACAGTGCAGCGGATGCGCCCCTGACCGGCCCGCTATTCTACGTACGCCGCGCTTTGTCGCCCACCGCGGAGCTACGGGACGGCACGCCCCCGGCGCTTATCGATGGCGGCGTGGCCGCGCTGCTGCTGGCGGACACGCCGCTGGCTGGCACAGACCTTCTGGCGGTCACCAAATGGGTGGAGGCTGGAGGCACCCTGATCCGTTTTGCCGGACCGCGGCTGGCGGAGGCACCGGACGCGCTGCTGCCCGTAACGCTCTTGGCCGGCGACCGGCAGTTGGGCGGGGCCATGTCCTGGACGGAGCCGGCGGCCATGGCCCCGTTCCCCGCCGCATCGCCATTCGCGGGCCTGGCGGTTCCGGCGGAAATACGGATTAATCGGCAAGTCCTGGCAGAGCCGTCGGCAGGATTGGCGGACCGGACCTGGGCTGGCCTGGCAGACGGGACACCGCTGGTGACGGGTGCCAACCGCGGGGCCGGGCGAATCGTCCTGTTCCACGTAAGCGCCAATGCGGATTGGTCCAACCTGCCGCTATCGGGCCTATTCGTCGATCT
>JAYVTX010000143.1:0-13447 GCA_043788425.1 Rhodospirillales bacterium | reverse complement strand
GTCGCACTCGCCTGCGCCTTGATGCCCTGCACCGGTTCCAGCAGCGCGGCCGGGCCGATCCCGTCATAGCGAACACTGACCGGCACAGCGCCCAGCGTGTAGTCGCGAACGAGCTTTTCCTGGGTGATCCGGGATTGCTGGCCCTGCAGCCCGGCGCTCACGGTCCAGCTATCGCCCAGTTTGCGCGACAGGGTCACGCCGGCCAGGGCGGCGATGCGGTCATAGGCCTCCAGGCTCTCCTTCACCGCCTGTGCCGACACCGTCAGGGTTTGATTGCGTGCGTAGAAATCAGGCTTGGTCAGCGCCGCGGTGACGTTGTAGCCGATCCCCTTGCTGGCGCTGCCGCCGATCTGCGTGATGGCCGCGCCCAGATCCAGCTTCTCCGCCTGCCCAAACAGATTGCGGTGCTGAAACGTCACCCCGAAACTGGCGCCCAGATCGGTTGAGAACGCGGCCGTCGCGCCCACGGCGTGGCGCTTGCGGTCTGTCACCTCGAACAGCAAGGGCAGCCGTCCGTCCAGGCCTAGCCGGTCTGCGGCGCGGGTACGGACGGTCGCGAACACACCCAGCGCGGCGAGGTCCTGGCGGGCGGCCTCAATTCTATCGGGGTTGTAGCGCTCGTCATTCGCGACCAGCAAACGCCTGCGTAGAAAAGCGGGATCAACCTCCGTCTCGCCCTGCACGGTCACTGGCCCTAGGTTAACGCGCGGCCCGGCCTCAATATCATAGGACAGGTCGATCGCGCGGGCGCTGTCGATCAGATAGGCGGTGGGTGCCGACACTGTAGCCAGGGCGTGGCCGTCGCGTTGCAGGGCGCTCAGCATGCGGGCGGTTGCGTCCAGGACGTTCGTGGCCATTGCGACATCGCCGCGCTGTAGCCCCAGGACGGCGACGGCAGCGCGCGGGATCTGGTAGCGCCCGGCCTGCTGCAGCGCGATGCGGCGCAGGTGGTACACCGGCCCGAGCTCCGTCCCGATCGTTACGGCTACCGGCCCGCGCGACCCGTCCAGCACGGCCGGCAGCGCTGGGTCATCGAGGTCGCGCCCCGCAATCCGGATTCGCAGCGTTGCGCCGTAATAGCCGAAACTCTGTACCGCCTGCTGCAGCCGGGGTTCGTCGTTGCGGGCGCGGGCGATCAGCGCAAACGGGCCGGCGGGGGCGATGTCGCGTAACGTGAGCAGCGTGGCACTGGCCGTCAGGGCTGCGTCCACCGGCGCCTGTCCCGTGGGCGCGATCGCGACCGTGTACGGCTGCGGGTCGGCCGCCCACGCGTGCAACGGCAGTAGGAGCATGAGTGGCCAGATGCGCATCGGATGGAAACATAGCTTAATCGACGGGATAGGGCATAGCGATGTCGCGCTGCCGCAGGACTGTCACGGCATCGTCGTTGTCCGGTCACGTCCCGGTTGCTACCAGTAGGTATGAAGTTGCCGTTGCGGCGTGCGCGCCACCCTGGTCTGTCTGCCATCGTCAGTTCGATCGCGCCCGAATCGCCGGTCGCGCGGCGGGGAATTATGCGCTGGTGCCGGGCGATCCGGCGCGGCGTCAGCCTCGGTATCGCGACGGTACCCTGCCTGCTCATCCAGGCCGCCATGATGGTTATTCCCGGCCGCGGCCGCATCGTGTTCGCGCGCCTGTACTGGGCGATGATGTGCGGGTTGATGGGGCTGCGGGTCCGGGTGATCGGGCAGGTCGCCGGTGCCGGTCGGCCTATCGTATTTGCCAGTAATCACTCGTCCTGGCTCGATGTCCTGGTGCTCGGCGGGCGGTTGGACGCATGTTTTGTGGCAAAGTCCGAGGTTGGGACTTGGCCGGTTGTAAGTCTGATCGCACGCTTGGGCCGGACCGTGTACGTCAGTCGGCGCGCCACCCGCACCGGGCGGGAGCGGGACGATATGCAGGGTCGCCTCGGCAGCGGGGATAACCTGATCCTGTTTCCGGAGGGGACGAGCAGCGACGGCTCCCGCGTGCTGCCATTCCGGTCCGCGTTCTTTGCCATCGCCGACGGGCCGGCGCGCGCGTTGATCCAGCCGGTGTCGGTCGTGTACGACCAGTTGGCTGGTCTACCGATGGGACGCGCCAGCCGGCCGGTGTTTGCCTGGTACGGCGATATGGATCTGGGCGGCCACTTCTGGCGTCTGGCGCAGCATCGCGGCCTGCGCGCCACCGTGCTGCTGCACCAGCCCATCGACCCGGCGCATTACCCGTCGCGCAAGGCGCTGTCGGCCGCCGTCTATGCCGTGGTGGCAGACGGGGCTGCCATGCTACGCCAAAACCGGCCCGCGACACCGATTGCCCAGCCAGCGTGTCCAGGAATTGTAACGACAGAGGCTTTTGCTTGACCCCGCTTTTACGTGACCCGCGCTTTTTCTTGACAGCGCACCGGCCCGCCCTGGCACACTATGGCCCATGATAGAAACCCAGCGCCCTGCCGCTTGACCCACCTAACTTGACCCCCTCCGCTTGACCGGGGCCGCATCGCTGCCCATTCCTCCGGGTATCCGGGCCATGGCGGCCCGGCCGGAGCATTGCTTGTGAGTGCTAGTAAGAAACTCCACGTCATCACCTGGGGCTGCCAGATGAACGTGTATGATAGCTTGCGTATGGCCGATGTGCTGGCGCCGCTGGGCTATACGGCGACCGATACGCCGGCCCAGGCGGACATGGTGATCCTCAACACTTGCCATATTCGGGAGCGCGCGGCGGATAAGGTGTTTTCCGAACTTGGCCGGCTGCGCGTCATCAAGGAGGCGCGTGCCGGTGCCGGCCAAAACACGATCCTGGCCGTTGCGGGCTGTGTGGCCCAGGCGGAGGGGGCGGAGATTGCGGCCCGCGCACCGTTTGTGGACCTGGTGCTCGGCCCGCAAACCTACCACCGCCTGCCAGAGTTAGTGGCCCGCGCTAGTCGGGCGGCAGGCGTCGTGATCGACACGGACTTTCCGGCCGAGGCGAAGTTCGACCACCTGCCCGATGCCGGCGCGCCCCAGGGTGTAACCGCGTTCCTGACAATCCAGGAAGGGTGCGACAAGTTCTGCAGCTTTTGTGTCGTGCCCTACACCCGGGGTGCCGAGTTCAGCCGCCCGGCGCCCGCCATCCTGGCCGAGGCACGGCGCATGATCGCCCAGGGCACGCGGGAGATTACGCTGCTGGGCCAGAACGTGAATGCCTGGACGGCGGATGGCTGGTCGTTCGCGCGCCTGCTCGCAGCCGTGGCCGGACTGCCGGGCCTGCTACGCTTGCGATACACGACGTCGCATCCGCGGGACATGAACGACGCGCTGATCGGCGCCCACCGTGATCTGCCGCAGCTGATGCCGTTCCTGCATTTGCCGGTACAGTCGGGATCGGACCGGGTGTTGGCCGCGATGAACCGGCGGCATACGGCAAGCGACTATTTTCGCGTAATCGACCGCCTGCGCGTGGCCCGGCCGGACATCGCCCTCAGCAGCGACTTTATCGTGGGCCATCCCGGTGAGACGGATGCGGATTTTGCCGCAACGCTCGATCTGGTCCGCCGGGTCGGGTTCGCGCAGGCCTATAGCTTCGTCTATTCCCCACGGCCCGGCACGCCCGCCGCCGGTGCGCCCAACCCGGTGCCGGAGCCGGTCCGCGGCGCGCGGCTGCAGGAATTACTGGCCCTACTGCGCGACCAGCAGGCGGCGTTCAACGTGGCGACTATCGGCCAGACGCTGCCGATCCTGTTTACCGGACCCGGCCGGCGCCCCGGGCAAATGAGTGGACGCACGCCGTATCTTCAGCCCGTTCACGTTATCGCTGGGCCGATCGTCGCCGGCACGGTCTTCCCCGTGACGATCGATCACGCCACCCCCACATCGCTGTCTGGTACACTCAACCCGGAGGTCCTCTGCGCTTGAACATCATCGCCGCCACGCCTTCCCGTGCTTTGACCCTGCAGTTCGCTGACAATGCGTTGCTGCCATTATTATTCGGCGATCATGACCGACACCTGGTCCGGCTGGAGCAGGGACTGGGTGTGAAACTCGCCTCCCGCGGGAACCGGGTTGCGATATCGGGCGATCCGACCCGGGTGCAGGCGGCGGAGGCGGCATTGCAGGGCCTTTACCAACGGCTGGAACGCGGCCTGCCGGTGTCGCGCGGCGATGTGGATGCGGCAATCCGGATGACGAGTATGGACGAGCAGCCGGACCCTCGCCTGCCGCTGTCCGATCTGCCAGCGATCCGGACGAAGCGCGGTGCGATCGGGCCGCGCTCGCCGGGGCAGAGCACGTACATGGAAATGCTGGCCAAGTACGAGATGGTTTTCGGCATCGGGCCGGCCGGCACCGGCAAGACGTATTTGGCTGTCGCCCAAGCGGTGCAGATGCTGACGGCCGGGCGTGTCGACCGCATCGTCCTGTCCCGCCCGGCGGTGGAGGCGGGTGAGCGGCTTGGCTTCCTGCCCGGCGATCTAAAGGACAAGGTCGATCCGTATCTGCGGCCGCTATACGACGCGCTGCACGACATGATGCCCGGCGACCAAGTCGCGCGCCGGATCGCGACTGGGGAGATCGAGGTCGCCCCGCTAGCGTTCATGCGCGGCCGTACGTTGGCGCATTCGTTTGTCATTTTGGACGAAGCGCAGAACACCACCCCCGTGCAAATGAAGATGTTCCTGACCCGGATGGGTGAGGGTACGCGCATGTGCATCACCGGCGATTTGAGCCAGGTGGACCTACCGACTGGCCAGCGCAGCGGGCTGCGTGACGCACTCGATACGCTGGATGGCATGCAGGGTATCGGCGTCACGCGGTTCGGCACCCGCGACGTGGTGCGCCACCCTCTGGTCGCGGCGATCGTGGGCGCGTATGAGCAGCGGGCGCAGGCGGCGCGCGAGGTGTCGCAGCGTGAGGTTGCGGCACGTGAACCGCGGCGCACGCGGGTGGAGCCAATTCCAGAGAGCAATGGACCCGGACAGTAAACCCAGCCCCGCAACCGCGGGGTTCCTAGTTCAGATTGTGGTGGCAGACCCGGCCTGGCGCCGGTACATCTCCCATGCCGAACGGATCGTACGCCGGGCCGCATCCGTCGTGGGTGGTACGGTCACGGTCGTGCTGGACAGCGACCGCGCCGTACGCCGGTTGAATGCCCGGCATCGCGGCATCGACCGCCCCACCAACGTTTTAACGTTCGACGGCGGCGACGTGATCCTGGCCCTCGGCACTGTCCGGCGAGAGGCCGCAGCCGAACGGAAGCGCCCCGCCCACCACCTGGCCCACCTGGTCGTCCATGCCGGACTGCATTTGCAGGGCCACGACCACCACCACCCCGGCGACGCCCGGCGGATGGAGCTGGCGGAGGCACGGCTGCTTGCCCGCATGCGCGTACCCAACCCGTGGCGGTCGCGATGATTCCATCATGATATCGGGTGCACGCGGCTTTTTGGGCCGGTTCCTGACCCGCGGCCGACACGAAAACGTGCGGGACAGCATCGCCGAGCTGGTGCAGCAATCGGCCGATGCGCCGGGCGATGGGGGTGCCCCGCCCGAGCTCGATCGGCAAGAGCGGGCGCTGATCGCCAACGTGCTGCGCCTGCGGGGCACGTGCGCCGACGACGTTATGATCCCCCGTGCCGACATCGTCGCCATGCCAGTCGACATGACCCTGCATCAGGCGCTTGAGCACATCCGGCGCGAGGGCCATAGCCGCTTGCCCGTGTACCGCGAACAACTCGATGAAATTGTCGGCATGGTTCACATTAAGGACGTCTATTCCTATGTCGGCCGGCCCGAGGCGTTTCAGCTTGAGCAGTTGCTGCGCCGCCCGTTGATGGTGGCCCCGCAAATCCCGGTGCTCGATCTGCTACTACAGATGCGCCAGGCCCGCATGCATTTGGCCCTTGTCGTCGATGAATATGGCGGCATCGATGGGCTGGTCACGATCGAAGACCTGGTCGAGGAGATCGTGGGCGACATCGCCGATGAGCACGATGAGATCGAAGGGCCAATGGTGGTGGAACGCGCCGACGGCACCGTGGACCTAGACGCCCGGCTGTCGATCGAGGAGTTTGAGGCTGAGCTGGGCGCCGTTATGACCGATGATGAGCGGGAGGCCGATATCGACACCGTCGGCGGTCTCGTTTTTACGCTGGCCGGCCGGGTGCCGACGCGGGGCGAGGTGATCAGCCACCCGTCCGGTTTGGAATTCCGTATATTGGACGCAGACGCGCGGCGCATCCGGCGTATCCGCACGCGACGCTTGGCGCAGGCGGCGGCGTAGGGCTACGGTTTCGCAGGAGGTTTCGATGCCGGACGGTTTGTATGAACAGGACTCGTTGGCATGGTCCGACCGGCAGGCAGCGCTGCTGCGGCGGCTGGCGGCGGGCGAGGGCGTGAACGAGGCGATCGACTGGCCCCACGTAATCGAGGAAGTGCAGGACGTGGGCTTGTCAGAACTACGGGCGGTCGAAAGCTTGTTAGAACAGGCGATCAAGCACCTTTTGAAGGCTCATGCTTGGCCAGCTAGCCGATCCAACGATCATTGGATTGATGAGGCAGGTACTTTCCTTGACGATGCACGCCGCCGTTACACCGCGTCTATGCGTCAGCGTATCGACTTGCCTGGGTTATACGCCACCGCATTTCTCCGCGTGCTTGCAACAAAGGACGATAGCGGGACACGAAACTCCTTCCCGAGCCCTTGTCCGTTTACCCTAAGCGACCTCCTCGCCGCCGACATTCCGGCGCTCCTTGAGAAACTGTCCGCCGGCGAGAGGTGACAAGCGGGCGTCCGCCTCGGTAGGTCGTGGCAGGAAGCCGTGATCGGAATAATTTGCATCACACTCCGTGTGCCAAATCGACCAATTCGTACCCGCGTTTGATACCTGCTAAATCTTCATAAGCCCACGCGCCCCACCAGCCCCGCCGCGGCGATCCCCGCTAGGGCACAAACCTCATCGTTGTCGGAGTTGTCACCCGACACGCCGACCGCCCCGATCACGCGTCCGCCGTCCTCGATCAGCACGCCACTCGGCACCGGCACCAGCCGGCCCTGACTGACGGCCGCCAGCGTCGCCATGAATGTCGGGTTGGCCTGCGTGCGGTTGAACAACTCGCGGGAGCCGAACCCCATGCCGAGCGCGCCCCAGGCTTTGCCGAACGCAATGTCAAACCGCAGGATGCCGGAGCCGTCCTCACGCTGGAACGCCACCAGATGCCCGCCGGCGTCCAGCACGGCCACGACTAACGGCTGAAACGCATGCTGACGACCCGCGGCCAGGGCGGCGGTGCAAATCGTGTTGGCGATGGCCAGGGTCATCATCAGGCGAGAACTCCACTCATTGAACCGGCCGGTGCCGGCGCGGCAGGTAGGGCCAGTACAGCGTCCACGACACCCGTCAGGGTCGTGGTGTACCGGTCGGCACCGATGATGGCACGAATGCGGTCATCCGTCAGTGCGGCCTCCCCCTCCGGCCACAGGCCGATCAGGATGGGGACGCCGGGCGCCCGGGCGTGCAGCCGTCGGATCAGGTAGCGCAGATGCGGTGGGTTTCCGCCCAGGTCGAGAAACGACACACAAATGGCCGTCACCCCGGCAACGTCCAACGGCCCGGCATCCCGGCCCACCGCGCTGTGCTGCACGACCCGCGCCGCCATGCCGCGCTGATGCAGCAGCTGTGCCAGCATCGCCGACGCCGCCCCATCCAACGGTCCGCGCCCCGCCACACACAGAACCAGGCCGGCGCGGGGCGGCGTACCCTCGGCTGCTACGGCGTGGAGGGCGAGATCATCCACCACGGCGGCCGCGGTTTTGCGTATGCGCCCAAGTTGCTCCCGCCGCAGTACGCCCCGTTCAGAATCGCGGGCGGCAAGTTGCAAACCCTTCAGCGCCACGGTGTCGTAGTACTCGGCTAGCGGCATGTTCTTCAGCAACGTTTCGGCATGGTCCAGCGTCTCATCCGCGTCGCTGGCCAGGATACGTTGGTAAAAGCTTTCCACCGGGGTCAGCGCCGGCTGGTCGCCAAGCATCACGTCGAGGAACGCGAGCGACGGCACGTACCGGCCCAGCACGACCAGACATAGCGTCAGCGGCAAGGCCAGGATCAGTCCGATCGGTCCCCACAATGCCGACCACAATAAAGCGGATACGATGACGGCAAACGGCGAAAGCCCAGTGCTGCGACCATATAGCAACGGCTCGATCGCCTGGCTGACGATCATCTCCGTCACGAAATAAAGAGCGGCGGTCCACGCCACCAGTGACCAGCCCGGATCGACCGCCGCCGCCAACGCAAGCGGTAACCCGGCGGCAATGAACGTGCCCACGTACGGCACGAACCGCATGATGGCCGACAGCAATCCCCACAGCACCGGGTTGGGCACGCCGATGATGGCCAGACCAGCACCGGTCACGAACCCGAATCCCGTGTTTACCGCCAGCTGTGAAAGAAAATACCGGCTAAGCCGCCGGGCCGCGTCGTCCATGGCCCCCGTGGTCCGTTGCAGATCGTCGGCCCCGAATAGCCGGATTAGGCGATCGCGCAGGTCATCAAGCTGCAACAGCATGAAGATGGCGACGATCACCACAATGCCGATCGTCGCGATCGGTGACAGCACAGGGCTTATGAAGCGCTCGGCCAGCTTCAGCGGCGACGTATCGTCCTTGGGCGGTGTGCCCTGTCGAGATGCAGCCTGTGTCGATGCAGCCTGTGGCGATACAGCCTGTGTCGATGCAGCCTGGGGCGATGCAGCCGGGGGTGGGGCGTCGCCAGCCGCCTGACGGCCGACCATCGCGGCCATGGACGAAAGCCGGTCGACCGTTGCTGACCGCACAGTCTCGACCTTCTTCTCGATCGTCTCGGCGTAGCGCGGCAACCCCGTGGCCAACGACGCCAGTTGCGACCCGGCCACCGTACCAATCCCGACGATTACACTCAGGGCCACGAACACCGCCAGCAGCACCGCGACCACCCGCGGCGAGTGCACCCGGCGTAAAAAATTTACGAGCGGCAGCAGGATAAAGCTTAGTAGGACGGCCAGCGTGATAGGGATCAGCACAGCCTGCGCGTAGTACAGTGCGGCAACGGCGGTGATGCCGGCCAGCAACCGAAATGTCCGTTCATCCGCCGGCTCCGGGATGCGAGGATTGTCATGGTCAGCGGGCGTGCTAGTGGGCAATCGCGCGTCGGACAGCGGATGTACTCCGGTTATGGTGAAAACAACGCCAGGGATGACAGGAGAGTTTGTTTGGATTGGGTATGGGTGGCGCTAGGCGGGGCTGTCGGCAGTGTGGCCCGGTGGCAGGTGGCGTTGTGGGCGGCCCCGTATAGCCAAAGCGTGCCCTGGGGAACGATTGGCATCAACGTTGTAGGCTCGTTCGTCATCGGGCTGGTCGCGGTGCTGACGTTGCCTACCGACGGCCGGTCGGCGCCGGAATGGGTACGGCTATTGTTGATGACCGGCGTATGTGGCGGGTTCACAACGTTTTCTGCCTTCAGCCTGCAAACGCTCGAACTGTTGCGGGTTGGGGCCTGGGGGGCCGCGCTGGTGAATGCCGGGCTGAGCGTTACGCTTTGTCTGGCTGCCGTTTGGGGCGGCACGGTCGCGGGGCGCTTCTCGTGAGGTAACGCTATCAATTCCGGCCGATCCCTGTCACATAAAGCTCTAAGCGGAATAATGCCGCAGGCGGGGAATGAGGCGTGACGACGGATATTGGGCCGCGGGCCGACTGCCACACCCACGTTCTGGATCCCGCACGCTTTCCCTATCAGGCCGACACACCGTACCGTCCATCCGGCCAGGAAATTGCGCCGGTTGAACAGCTTTTGCTTGTCCTGGATGCCGCGTCGGTCGGCCATGCCCTGATTGTCGGCCCTAATTCCGGCTACGGTATCGATAATCGTTGCCTGCTGCATGCCCTCGAAACCGGGGCAGGCCGGTTCAGGGGTGTGGCGGTCGTGCCGCACCGGGTCGCGATTGATGAATTGGCGGCGTTGCAGGCACGGGGCGTCGTGGGCGTCGCTTGGAACCCGTCGGCGCTGGGCCTCGGCTACTACCGGGATGCGGCCGTGTTGCTGCCCAAGCTGGTGGAGCTTGGGCTGTTCCTTCAGATACAGGTCGAATGCGATCAGCTCCTGACACTAGCCCCGATGATCGAGGCGTCGGGCGTGCGGGTGCTGATCGACCATTGCGGCCGGCCGGACGTGGCCGCCGGGGTGGGCGGTGCCGCGTTCCAGGCCATGCTCGATTGGGGCTGGCGAAGGCGGGCGATTGTAAAGCTGTCCGGCTACGACAAGTTTTCGGCCGAGGCGCATCCGTACCGGGACACCTGGCCGTTTATGCGCGCGCTGGTGGACGCCTTTACGCTTGACGGTTGTGTGTGGGGCTCGGACTGGCCGTTTCTAAAGGCCACGCGCCGGCTGGATTACGCGCCACTGCTGGATCTGGCGCAAACGCTGTTTCCCGATCCGGCCGACCGGCGTCGGCTGTTCTGGACGACACCGCAGCGGCTGTTCGGGTTCGCGTGACGCATTTCCTGCAGCTGATCGTCTCCGGCACGGCCACGGGGTCGTGCTACGCCCTGGCCGCGCTAGGCTTCACGCTACTGTGGCAGGCCTCGGGCACGATCAACTTTGCCCTCGGTGAGATGATTATGCTGCCTGCGTTCATCATGCTGTTTTGCGTGAACGTGGCCGGGTTGTCGCTGCCAGTGGCGTTTCTGGTGACAGTCGTCGCGTCGATGATCGTGCTGGGCGGCGGGTTTAAGCTGCTGGTGGTGGACCCGCTGTCGCGCCATGGGGTGATCCCGCTGGTGATCGCGACGCTTGGCCTGTCGATCGGGCTGAAAAACCTGGTGCGGGTCGGTTACAGCGCGCAGGTCTTTACTTTTCCGGCACTGTTTTCCGACGACTTGCTGTCGGTGGGCGCGCTACGGGTTTCGATTGCCGATGTGGGCACCCTGGCGGTGGCAATCCTGATCGCGTTGGCAGTGCAGGCGTTTCTGGGTCGCACGCTGACGGGGCGCGCGATGCAGGCCGTGGCGCAGAACCGGGATGCGGCGCGCGTGCTGGGCATCAATGCCGGGCGGATGGTGCTGTATGCATTCCTGATCAACGCGGCATTGGCGGCTACGACGGCGTTATTGGTCACACCCGTGTACCTGGCCAAGTTCGACATGGGCGATACGCTGGGTCTGAAAGCGTTCTACGCGGCCATCATCGGCGGCTTTAACAATAGCCGGGGCGCGCTGCTGGGCGGCGTGCTGGTGGGCGTACTGGAAAACCTCGTCGGGGCCTACATCTCGCCGGGGTATAAAGAGGGCGTGGCACTGGTACTGTTCCTGGCCGTCATCGTGTTCCGGCCCCAGGGGCTGCTGGGCCGGGCCGACGAGCGCAAGGTATGAAACCATGGCAGGCCGGGCTGATTGTTCTGGCGGCGGTGGCGCTGTGGCTGGCACCGTTAGGGCTTCGCAATGCGGGGCTGTATCTGGCCGCGTTGTGGGTCGTGAACGTGATCGCCGGCATGGGGCTGAACCTGACAGTCGGCTATGCAGGCCAAATCTCACTCGGGCAGGCGGCGTTCCTCGGCATCGGTGCCTATACGGCCGGAATAATGGCTAAGGCGGGCGTGCCCTACGCCCTGATTGTCCCAGCCAGTGCGTCGTTATGCTTCGCCGTGGGCCTGGGTCTCGGCTTTCCCGCGTTGCGGTTGCAGCACCACTACCTCGCCTTCGCGACACTCGGCTTCAACATGCTCTGCTATCTCGTCTTCCGGAATGAGGAGTGGCTGACCGGCGGCACGTTTGGCCTGAATGGCGTGCCGCGGCCGGAGCTGTTGGGCATGCGGTTCGGGCGCGGTGCCGAGTTCTTTCACCTGTCGCTGGTCATCCTGTTTGTCATGGCGGCACTGATGGCGTTGTTGCTGCGTTCACCCTGGGGCCGGGCATTCGCGGCGCTGCGCGACAATCCGATCCGGGCAGAAAGTGTGGGCATCAACACAACGTTCTACACCCTGATGGCGTTCGCGATCGGTGCCGCTTATGCCGGAGTGGCAGGCGCGCTGTTTGCACCGCTGGTCGGCCTGGTAGAGCCGGCGTCGTTCACCGCCTCCATCTCGTTATCCATGCTGCTGATGGTAGTCGTGGGCGGATCCGGACGCTTTTTTGGCCCGGCAATCGGCGCGGTCGTGGTCGTGCTGCTGCCGGAATGGCTGCGGTTCGCGGCCGATTGGTACCTTGCGATCTTCGGGTTCGCCATCGTGGTCATGATGGTGTGGCTACCGGGTGGCCTGCTATCCCTACCGGCGCGGCTGGCCCGGCGATGACGCTGCTGGCCGTCACCGGCATGCGGAAGTCCTACGGCGCGATCCGGGCCGTGGACGGCGTAAGTTTCGCCGTGGATGCTGGTGAGATCTTGGGCGTCATCGGCCCGAATGGCAGTGGTAAGACGACGCTGTTCAACGCAATCCTGGGCCAGGTGCGGCCGGATTCCGGGCAGGTGCAGCTGGACGGCCAGGACGTGACACGGCTGGCCCCATTACAGCTTGCCCGGCGGGGCGTCGGCCGCACGTTCCAAACCTTGCAGGTGTTCGGCAAGCTCAGTGTCCGCGACAATCTGATCGCGGCCGGGCAGGAGTTCGTGGGTACGCCGGGGCGGCGGTTATTTACCCGGGGCGACGCCGGGCTGGGCGGGCGCGCAGATGACATGATCGCCCGCTTCAACCTGGGCCACGTCGCCGGGTTGGAGGCTGGCAGCCTGTCGTACGGTCAGCAAAAGCTGGTCGATATCGCCATGGCGTTCATGCCGTCCCCGCGCCTGGTGCTGCTGGACGAACCCTGCGCTGGCGTCAATCCGGCCTTGGTCGAGGCGTTGCTGGAGCTGCTGGTGCGCCTGAACCACGAACAGGGCGGCAGCTTTATTGTGATCGAGCACAACATGGATTTCGTCATGCGCCTATGCAGCCGCGTGCTGTGCATGGCGCAAGGGGCGGTGCTGGCGATGGGATCGCCCGCGGCAGTACGGGCCGACCCGGCGGTGCTGGAGGCGTATCTTGGCGACTGAGCTGATCCGCTTCGACAGCGTCGTCGCTGGCTACGGCAGCCTTATGGTTCTGAACGGCCTCAGCTTTTCGGCCCGAAAGGGTGAGGTCACGCTGCTGATCGGCCCGAACGGCGCCGGTAAATCGACGGTCCTGAAGACATTGTTCGGCCTGCTAACCCCGCGCCAGGGGGAGATGCAATTGGATGGGCAGCGCGTGAATGGCTTGCCGCCCGACGCGCTGCTGCGCCGGGGTGTCGCGTTCGTGCCGCAGGGGCGCAACCTGTTCCCGTCATTGACGCTGCATCAAAACCTGGAGCTTGGCGGCATCACCCTGCCGCGGGCCGACCGGCGCGCCCGCCTGGAAGAAGCGCTGGAACAGTTTCCGCAACTGGCCGCCCGGCTGCATTCGCCGGCCGCGGCGCTGTCGGGCGGCGAACAAAAGCAGCTGGAAAT
>JAYVTX010000142.1:0-4507 GCA_043788425.1 Rhodospirillales bacterium | reverse complement strand
CTCGAACCGGATATTGTTGCCAGAGGGTCGGCACACAACCGGTCCTTGACCTTCCTACGGTGGGAAGCACCATGTGACGATGGGCCGGGTGCCCGGCTGCGGAGTAACGTCCATGAGTGGACACGATCATGCACGGACTGAGACCAGGAAGCCCTGCGGCTGCGGTGTAACCGGAGGCACGGCCCCGTCCACTACGGTTGCCGCGGCCATGGACCCGGTCTGCGGCATGACCGTCGATCCGGCCACGGCGAAGTACAGCGCAGACCATAATGGAACGACCTACTACTTCTGCTGCGGCGGCTGCCGGGCGAAGTTCTCGTCCGATCCTGCGAAGTACCTGGAGCCGAAGGCGAGTTCTACCCCGGCAGTGCCCGGCGCGATTTACACCTGCCCGATGCACCCGGAAATTCGCCAGGTCGGGCCCGGCACCTGCCCAAAATGCGGAATGGCCCTGGATCCGGTGGAGATCACAGCCGAAGCGCTGCCCAATCACGAGCTGGCCGACATGACCCGGCGGTTCTGGATTGGCCTGGTGCTCACGCTGCCTGTTTTCATCCTGGAGATGGGCAGCCATATCCCGGCTCTCGGCCTCGACCGTTTAATGCCGATGCAGGCGTCGATCTGGATCGAGTTTGCGCTGTCGACGCCGGTCGTCCTGTGGGCGGGGTGGCCGTTTTTCCAGCGTGGCTGGGCGTCGCTGACCACACGCCACCTGAATATGTTTACGCTGATCGCGCTGGGGACGGGGGCCGCGTACTTATACAGCGTTGTAGCAACGTTCGCGCCGGGTATCTTTCCGGCCGGATTCCGCACCATGGGCGGGTCTGTCGCCGTCTATTACGAGGCTGCAGCCGTCATTACCGTGTTGGTACTGCTCGGCCAGGTACTCGAATTGCGTGCGCGGGAACAGACCGGCGACGCTATTCGGGCACTACTCAATCTCGCGCCCAAGACGACCCGGCGCCTCCGCCACGGTGCCGATGATGAGGAGATAGCGGTCAATTTGGTTACCGTTGGCGACCACCTACGCATCCGCCCCGGTGACGGCGTGCCAGTGGACGGTGTGGTCGTCGAAGGAAAAAGCGCAGTCGACGAGTCCATGGTTACGGGAGAGTCGATGCCGTCCGCCAAGGAAAGCGGCGGCACGCTGATCGGCGGTACGGTCAACGGCACTGGCGTGCTGGTCATGCGGGCCGAGAAAATCGGGTCCGGCACCATGCTGGCCCGGATCGTGGCCATGGTTGCAGACGCGCAGCGCAGCCGGGCCCCGATCCAGCGGATGGCCGACACGGTGGCGGGCTGGTTCGTGCCCACCGTGTTGATGGTCGCCATCCTCGCCTTTACGGCGTGGGCGATCTGGGGTCCGCCGCCCGCGTTGTCCTACGGCTTGATCGCCGCCGTATCGGTTCTGATCATTGCCTGCCCCTGCGCGCTTGGCCTGGCGACCCCGATGTCGATCGGCGTGGGCGTCGGCAAGGGTGCAGGTGCCGGCGTGCTGATCAAATCCGCCGAGGCGCTGGAGCGGCTGGAGAAAGTTGACACCCTGGTCGTGGACAAAACTGGCACGCTGACGGAGGGCAGGCCGAAGGTGACCAGAGTCGTTACCGCCGCCGGGTTTACCGCCGCCGGCCTGTTAGGTGTGGCGGCGGCCCTGGAACGGTCGAGCGAGCATCCGTTGGCGGCGGCGATCGTTACGGCCGCCAAGGTGGCCCACGCACCGCCATCCGACGCCATCGATTTCGCATCCGTCACTGGCAAAGGCGTGACAGGGGTAGTGGGCGGACGCGCGATAGCACTCGGCAACGCGGCATTGATGGCCGATGGTCGTGTAGATTTGGGTGACCTTGTGGCGGCAGCGGAGATGCTGCGCGGCGACGGCGCGACCGCGTTGTTCGTGGCCATCGACGGCAAGCCTGCGGGGGTGATCGCCGTCGCTGACCCGGTCAAGTCGACAACCATGGCCGCGATTGATGGCCTGAAGGCGGCTGGCATCCACATCGTCATGCTAACCGGGGACAACCGGACGACGGCCGAGGCGGTAGCGCGCCAGCTGGGCATCGACGACGTGCGCGCCGAAATGCTGCCGGACGACAAGTACCGGATCGTTCGCGAGCTGAAGCAAGCGGGCAAGGTTGTCGCCATGGCGGGTGACGGGGTGAACGACGCGCCGGCTTTGGCAGCGGCCGATGTAGGGATCGCGATGGGTACCGGTACCGAAGTCGCGATCCAGAGTGCGGGGATTACGTTGGTAAAGGGCGACCTGGCCGGGATCGTCCGTGCCCGCAACCTTAGCCGGATGACCATGCGCAATATCCGGCAGAACCTCGTGTTTGCGTTTGCCTACAACGTCATCGGCATCCCGGTTGCCGCCGGCGTGCTGTATCCGCTATCCGGCATTTTGCTCAGCCCCGTGGTCGCGGCCTTGGCCATGTCGCTCAGTTCAGTGTCGGTAATTGCCAACGCATTGCGGCTGCGGGCAATGCGACTGTGAGCCGAACGAGGGGCCGTCATTTCCGCAGCGGGCCTAGCCTACCTTCAACATTAGATCAGGAGATTACGATGAAGCTTTCCCTCACCTCTGTTGCTGTCCTTTCATTTGTCTCAATCGCGATCGCAGTACCCGTCCTGGCGCAGCAGATGCCGGGTATGACCATGCCGACGCCGGGCATGATGGCGAAGCCCGGCATGGTATCTGCCGACGGCTCGATGATGTCGGCGATGGAGAAAATGTCGAAGGACATGGCGGCCGTGCCGATGACCGGGGACGCAGACCGCAACTTTGCCGGGATGATGGTCCCGCACCATCAGGGTGCGATCGAGATGGCACGGTACGAGTTGGCCCATGGCAAGGACCCGGCGATGCTGAAGCTGGCCCGCGCCGTCGTGGCAGCGCAGGAGAAAGAGATTGCCGAGATGAAGGCATGGCAGTCGAAGCACCCCGCCGCGCGATGAACGCCTTCGACTGCAGAGTGCCCCCGGCGCCACTCTGGTGCCGGTCAAGTCGAAACGACCGCGCAAATTAACGCAGGTTGCGGGTAGATCCTGCAACCTGTCGCGGGTGTACCTGGTGCCAGGTTGTCTTGTTGCCGGCTGGTCTAGAATCCACTTTCGGACGCACGTGGTGTATCGGTTGGGACGCCCAGGTGCGCTGGACCGGAAGGGCGCGGAGCAGGTCCTCGATGGTGTCAGCGGCTTGCTGAGGTAGGAGCAGAAGGCATGTTACAAACCTCGGATACCCTAGCCTCTGGGCATTCCCACGTGTTTCTTGGCCAAAATCACGAGAAGTCTGAGAAGCGGACCTGGGCGGTCATCTGGCTCTGCGCCGCTATGATGGTGCTCGAAGTTGTCGGCGGCCTGGTATTTGGGTCGATCGCGCTAGTTGCGGACGGGATGCACATGTCCACCCATGCTGGTGCGCTACTGCTGGCGGCGCTGGCCTATAGTTATTCGCGGAGGCACGCGACCGACGATCGGTTTACCTTCGGCACGGGGAAGCTGGGTGACCTGGCAGGTTTCACATCGGCCATCATCCTGGCAATGATTGCCATCTTGATCGGCTATGAGTCGGTCGCCCGGCTGTTCTCGCCCGTCCCGATCCACTTTGCCGAGGCCATCCCGATCGCCGTTCTTGGCCTGGCGGTTAACGTCGGCTCGGTTTGGCTGCTCGGCGGCGGGCATGATCACGGACACGGGCATCGACACGGGCACGGGCACGGGCATGGGCACGCCCATGACGCGCACGACGACGAGCATCGTATCGATGCCGAGGGATGCCTCCTTGTTCTCAGCGTATTTGAAGACGGCGTGCCTCCGGTCTTTCGCCTTCGCACTGAGGGTGATGCCCGGCTCGGGGCCGATACTGTCACGATCGAGACGGTCCGGCCGGGCGGGATACGCCAGGTCTTTGCGATGGTCGACCGGGGCGGCTACCTGGAATCGATTGAAGATATTCCCGAACCGCACGCTTTTACTGGCATCGTCACAGTCGCCGGGGCCGCACATACAGTCATATTCCAGGAACACGATCATGGTGATGGCAAGGCGCACCGGGATAACAACATGCGCGCCGCCGTGGTTCACGTCATTGCCGATGCTGCGGTTTCTGTGCTGGTCATCGTCGGGCTGATCCTGGCGCGGGCGTTCGGCTGGCTGTGGATGGATCCGCTAGCGGGTATTGTCGGGGCCTGCGTCATCGCGTCCTGGGCGTATGGCCTGGTTCGGGACACAGGCGCGATCCTACTCGACATGAATCCTGATACGGCAATGTCGGCCCGGGTGAGGAATACGATCGAGCAGGACGGCGATCGGCTGACCGACCTGCACCTGTGGCGACTTGGGCCGGGGCATCTCGGGGCGATCCTTTCGGTAGCAACGATGCGGGATCGGGGTGCAACTTTTTACCGCGCTCGCCTCGCCGGGTTCAAGGCGCTGTCGCATGTCACGATCGAGGTTGAGCCGGGTTGACGGTACCGTGCCGGCCTCGGCCCACTGCGTCCCGCGTTTCCAT
>JAYVTX010000141.1:0-4181 GCA_043788425.1 Rhodospirillales bacterium | reverse complement strand
CCTAGACGCTCAAACAGGGTCATGACGCCACGCCGTACCAGCGGCTCCCCACCTGTCAGGCGCAATTTGCGCGTGCCCAGCCGAACGAAGGCGAGGGCGAGCCGCTCCAACTCCTCCAGCGACAGTACGTCGGCCTTGGGCAGGAAGGTCATGTCCTCGGCCATGCAGTAGGTGCAGCGTAGGTCGCAGCGGTCCGTCACGCTGACGCGTAAGTAGCTGATGGCCCGGCCGAACGGGTCGATGAGAGGTTCAGACATTTGGTTAGTGTCGGGCGGATAAGCGCGCGGTTCAAGCGGGGTGCGCGTCACCGATCGTCCGCGGGCTGTAGATAGACGATGGCGGCGTTGATCAGCACCTTGCCCGCATGTTCAAAGTTGACCGTCACGCGGTCGCCGATGATGGATTGCACCTGGCCCACGCCCCATTCGGGCCGGCTGGGGTGCGTGACGCGCTGGCCAGGTTCCAGGGGTGCTCCGTACATCTTCGGCCTTTGTTAATCTTCCGGATCAAAGAATACGGCTTCATGCGCTGGGGTGCCACGTGGACTCGCTGCCGACCGTATTGCCGCGCCCGGCTAGCCACCCCCCTCGCCACACCCCTCGCCACACCCGGCGTGCGACGCTGGCAATTCGGGACGGGGTGACGGGCCTGCCGGGACTGGACGCGCTGCTGGACTGGCTGCGTTTTTGTGATGCTGGGGGCACGCTAGCGGTGCTGCTTCTCGGCCTCGACCGGTTCGACCGGGTATCGGGCCAACACGGACCAGATGCCGCCGACACGGTCCTGCGCCACGTCGTCGCCCGGCTGCGGAGGCTGGCACCGGGCGGGGCACGCCTGGCCCGGCTACCGGGCGACTTGTTTGCCGTCCTCGTTGCCGACGCCCGCCCCGATCAGGCAGCAGCCCTGGCCGGCCGCTTGGTCGCCATCTGCGCCCCCCCGTTCAGTGCCGAAACGGCCATTACCTGCAGCGCCAGCGTCGGGATCGCGCTGGGCCATGCCGGCGCGCTGGATGCGGAAGCGATGGTGCACCAGGCGACTGCCGCCCTGCATCAAGCCAAGGCGGAAGGGGGCGGCACCCACCGCTTTTTCGAACCCGGGCTGGACCAACATACCCGGCAGGACGGGGCATTGCAGGCCGAATTGCGGCGTGCGCTAAGCCATGGCCAATTCGAACTCGCCTATCAGCCGCAATTCGATATCCTGACCGGCCAACCGTGCGGGATTGAGGCGCTGCTGCGCTGGCGGCATCCGGAGATGGGGGTCGTCGCGCCCGGGTCCTTCATCGTGGCTGCCGAGAATTCGGGCCTGATCGTGCCGATCGGCCGTTGGGTGACGCGCGCCGCGTGTATGGAGGCCGCGCGGTGGCCCGGCATGCGCCTGTCGGTCAATCTGTCGCCCATCCAACTGCGGGACCCGGCTTTGGTGCACGATGTGGCGTCCGCCCTAGCCGACAGCCGATTGCCGCCCGATCGCCTAGATTTGGAAATAACCGAGGGCGTGTTCCTGCATGACACACCGTCCACCATCAGCCAGTTGGAGCGGCTACGGGCGCTAGGCGTCGGCATTACGCTCGATGATTTCGGCACCGGATACTCCAGCCTGTCCTATTTGCGGCTATTCCCGTTCACAAAGCTCAAGATCGACCGCAGCTTCGTCAGTCCGGCCACGGCCGACCGGGCCGCATCGTGCATCATCAGCGCCATGATCGACCTCGGACGCACCCTCGGCATGCGCGTCAATGCGGAGGGGGTGGAGACCCAGGCCCAGCTCCGCCTGTTGCAGGCGGCCGGCTGTGATGAGGTGCAGGGCTTCCTGCTAGCCCGGCCCCTGGCCGCCGCACCGCTCGCGGGGTTGCTGGGCGCGCTACGGTCGGCCGGGTAATAAAGCCGAGAACAGTTTGGTTGATCGTTACTGGTAGGCGTGCCAAACCTGATCGTCGCTCTTTGGGAACGGTATCATGGAATACTACCTCCTCCACTTGTCCTATAATGCGGCTGGTTGGAACGGGATCGTGGAAAAGGGCGCCTCCTATGACGAGCGGCTTGATCCCGTCCGCAAGCTGATTGCCCATCTCGGCGGGGCCCTGGCCTCCTTCCATTTTTATGACACGCCGCACTTCGCCGATGCCGGCCCCAAGCATGCCGTCTATGAGAAGTTTGCCATGTTCGGCGAACACGACCTGATGGCCGTGCTGGCCATGCCGGACAAGCATGCAGCGCAGGCCTTTACGATTGCGGTATCCGCGCAGCACGGCGTGAGCAAGCTGGAGCTGACATCGATGATGCCGTTTGCCGAAGCGATCACGACATCGGTTGCCAAGGTCAAGGACGCACTGGACGCGACCCGGTACAGTGCCCCCGGAAAGCCCTGACGCGCGGGGACGCCTGCCCGCCATGACACCCGAGGGCCAAGATGCCTTCGCGGTGACGTTGCCGTGCCCGCGCTGCCGCAATAACGTTCGGCCGGGTGCCAAGTTCTGCGACGATTGCGGCACGCCGTTGCTTGCGGCAGCCCCCGAACCGACATTTCCCGCAGATGGCGAACTGAAGTTCGTCACCGTTCTGTTCAGCGACATTGTCGGCTCGACCGAACTGGTGGCAGGCCACCCGGCGGAGAACGCCCAGATGATCCTGACCCCGGCGGTCAAAGCCATGGCCAGTGCCGTGCAGGCGTTTGGCGGCAGCCTGAACAACGTGCTGGGCGACGGCGTCATGGCCCTGTTCGGTGTGCCATTGAGCCAGGAGGATCACGCTGCCCGTGCCTGCTCCTCCGCCATCCGCATGCATGAGGCGGTGGCGCTGCTGGACCCGCCCGTGCAGTTGCGGGTCGGCATCGCGTCGGGCCAGACGCTGCTCAGCACGCTGAATGCCGCAGTGGCCGGGGCTTATTCCGCGTTCGGCGTCACGATCCACATCGCAGCACGCATGCAGGCCATGGCCCTGCCCGGCACAACGCTGTGCGCCGCAAGCACGCAGGCGCTGACAGGGCCGTCGGTGCGCATGGTGTCACTCGGCCCGCAAACGCTACGTGGGCTTGGCGTGCAACAGGCCGTGTTTGCCCTGACCGGCGTGGACCAGGGCGGGTTGCGGTTTGGCGGTCCGGTCGCCCGGGGGCTCAGCGCCTATGTCGGGCGGGAGACGGAGGTGGCAGCCCTCGCTTATGGCGCGCAGGCGGTCGTGGCCGGGGCGTCTGCCGTGATCCTCATCATTGGGGACGCGGGCGCCGGCAAGTCGCGGCTAGCGTGGGAGTTCACGCGGGCCCTGCCGCGAAACACGTGGCGGATCGTTCAGGCTGAAGCCGTCTCCTACGGACGGGACGTGCCGTATCAGTTGGTTGGCACCCTGCTGCGGTCCGCATTGGAGATTGATGCCCGGGACGATGCCGACGCGTCCGTCAGTCGGCTACGCGGCCGGGTAAAGGAACTGCACTGCCCGCCGGGCACGGCACCCGCGCTACTGTCCCTGCTGAGCCTACCGCTTGGCACAGACGCCGAGCCCTGGGACCGGTTGGATTCCATGAGCCGGCGCAATGCGCTGCGCGACGGCGTGGCCGCGTTATTGGACGCCTTGGCCCTGCGCGAGCCGATCCTGCTGCTGGTTGAGGACCTGCAATGGGCCGATGAAGAAAGCCTACGGCTACTCGACCTGACGCCATCGCCCGGCGCGCGCGTTCTTCTGATGGGCACGCACCGGCCGGACTTCGTGTCGCGATGGACGGGCATGGCCCCGGACCGGATCACGCTGCAGCCTCTGACCGCGGCGTGCATGGGCCAGTTGCTGAATGAGACGTTTCCTGGAATTGAAAGCGCGGCGCTGCGCCAGGCCCTGATTGAACGCTCCGCCGGCAACCCCTTTTTCCTAGAAGAACTTTCCCGCGACGCCCTGGTTGAGAGCGCGGGTGACCAGGAGCCCGGCATCCCGTCCACGATCCAGTCCGTGGTTGCCGCCCGGATCGACCGGCTCGAAAGCTGGGGCCGGCGGGTCCTGATCACAGCGTCCGCCCTGGGCAACCTGTTTTCGCTCCGTACGCTGCGGGCCCTGTTCCGAGACTATCCGCAGCAGGCGTTTGAGGAGCGGGTTCAGGGATTGTGCGACGCCGGCATGCTGCGACCGGTGCGGGAACTGAATGACGAGATACGGTTCGCGCACGCCTTGTTCCAGGAAGTCGCCTATGCCGGCCTG
>JAYVTX010000140.1:0-3356 GCA_043788425.1 Rhodospirillales bacterium | reverse complement strand
ACGCGAGGCAGGCCGAACGGCTTTTCCGGGATCATGGCCAGGATCGTCATTGGATCGAGTTTGACGGCCATGGGCTTTGCAGGGGCTATTGGCGAGGACAAGTTTGAGTGCTCCGGTGTTGGGGCGGGCGTGGCGAGCATGGCCGTGAAGCGGTCGAAGAATAGGTCGGCCATCTGCTTGCTGGTTGCATCAATCAGGCGTGCGCCCAACTGCGCGATCTTACCACCTACCTGCGCCTTCACGTCGTAATTCAGCAGCGTTCCGGCCCCGTCATCGGATAGGCGCACGTCGGCACCCCCCTTGGCGAACCCGGCGACCCCGCCTTGACCCTCACCACTTATACGGTAGCTGGTAGGCGGATTCAGGTCCGTCAGATGTACCAGCCCAGTGAAGCGCGCGGCGATCGGACCGATCTTGACCGCGGCGGTAGCCTTCAGATCGTGTTCGCCAGTTCGCTCCAGACTTTCGCAGCCTGGGATACATAGCTTCAACATTTCGGTGTCGTTCAGCGCGTCCCACACCGCCTGCCGGGGTGCGGCAATCCGCCGCTCGCCACTCATGTCCATCGCTGTCGTCCCTGGTCTGTGTTGCACGGTTTTACGGGGTGGGACGGGCGGGCGCAACACGGGGTAGCGCACGCGGCCGGTGCTGCTACATCAGGGTGGCAGAACACGGAGCCACCGCATGTCCTATCTTATCGCCGCAGGCCTGCCTGAAAAGTCCGCTGGCGACCGGTTTCGGGCGTTGCTGGCGGGACCCGGTATTGTCCGCATTCCGGGTACCCATAACGGGCAGGCGGCGCTGCAGTCCAAAGCAGCTGGGTTTCAGGCAGCCTACCTATCGGGCGCCGCAATGACGGCCAGCATGGGACTGCCAGATCTGGGTATGATCACGGTCGACGACGTCTGCTTCTTCATCCGCCAGGTCAGCCGCGCCAGTGGCCTGCCGGTCATGGTCGATGGCGACACAGGCTATGGCGAAGTCCTGAACGTTATGGCGATGGTGCGTAGTTTTGAGGATGCGGGTGCCGCCGCCGTGCACATCGAAGACCAGATCTTACCGAAGAAGTGCGGCCATCTGAACGATAAAAAGCTGGCCGATGCGCGCGATATGGCGGCCAAGGTCCACGCCGCCCGCACTGCGCGCCGCCATTTGTACATTGTTGCCCGCACCGACTCTGCCGCCAGTGAGGGCATGGACGGGGCCGTCGCCCGCGCGACCCTGTATATGGAGGCTGGTGCCGATGCCATTTTCCCTGAGGCATTGCACAGTGCCGAAGAGCTGCGCGAGTTCGCCCGCCGGATGCCCGGCGTCCCGCTACTGGCCAACATGACGGAGTTCGGCCGCACCCCGTTTTTCACCGCCGAGGAGTTCGAGGCGATGGGCTACCACATGGTGATCTGGCCCGTGAGTAGTTTGCGCGTCGCGAACAAGGCGCAGGCGGATTTGTACGCCGCCATCGTCCGCGACGGGGGTACCCAGGGCATGATCGACCGCATGCAGACCCGGGCCGAGCTGTACGCGACGATCGATTACGCCGGGTATGAGGCGCTGGACGCTGGCATTGTCAGCACTGTCGTTCCCCAGGGGATGCCGCAACGCTGACACCCATTTATATCGGTAGCGAACTATACCGCCGCTCGACCTACGGCCCGACGCATCCGCTGGCGATCCCGCGGGTTACGATCTGCACCGATCTATGCCGGGCAATGGGCTGGCTACCCGACGCGCAGTTCCGAGTGGCGCCGATGGCCGACCCTGCTGCCGTGACCCGGTTTCACGATCCGGCGTATCTTGCGGCACTACGGCGGGCGGAAGCGGATCAGGCCGTCAGTGACGCCGACCGGACCCTGTACCGCATCGGGGCGGAGGGTAATCCCGTTTATCCAGAGGTCTATCGGCGGCCGATGACCAGCGCCGGGGGCGTCATGCTGGCCGCGCAATTGACCGCAAACGGCGGGATCGTGCACTGCCCCGGTGGCGGCACCCATCACGGGCGTCCGGCGCGGGCCAGCGGATTTTGCTACCTGAACGACCCGGTGCTGGGCATCTTGCAATGGCTGGATCAGGGCCTGACCCGCATCGTTTACCTGGATATCGACGCGCACCATGGTGACGGCGTGCAGGACGCGTTTCACGACGATCCGCGCGTGCTGACAATCAGCGTGCATGAGGAGAACCGTTGGCCGTTCACCGGCCGGGTCGAGGACCGGGCGGGCGGTGCGGCGCGCAACCTGCCGGTGCCGGCCGGGTTCAACGATAGCGAGTTGGCGTGGGTGATGGAGCACGCTGTTCTGCCAGCGATAGACCGTTTCGATGCAGAGGCTGTGTTCCTGCAATGCGGGGCCGATGCGCTGGAGGAGGACCCGTTGGCCCGGCTGTCGCTGTCCAACAACGCGCATTGGGCGGTGGTGCGGGCCGTGATGGCGCGAACGCCGCGGCTGATCGTGACCGGGGGCGGGGGCTACAATCCCTACACGGTCGGGCGGTGCTGGGCCGGGGTGTGGGCGACGCTGAATGGCATTTCCATCCCGAACCACACGAACCCGGCGGCAGAGGCGATATTGCGCGCGCTCACGTATAACCGCGCCGCCGGGCGCAACCCACCCGCGCATTGGTTCACAACCTTGCGCGACGAACCCCGTTCCGGCCCAGTGCGGGACGCGGTAAAGCGTGTGGCCGAATTGACGATGCAGGAGTTCGTATGAAGCGCTGGTTGGTGTTGATGATGCTGTTCGCGATGCCCGCATGTGCGCAAGACGGCCCGCAGCCGGAACTGCCAAAGGAGAAGCTAACGATCACGACGCGGGACGGCGTACGCCACGATTTCAACGTCGAGATGGCGCTGACGCCCGCGCAGCAGACCGTCGGCCTGATGTTCCGCCCATCCGTACCTACCGATGGCGGCATGCTGTTCGACTGGGGTGCGGAGCGCCCGAGCGACATGTGGATGCGCAACACCGTGTCCTCGTTAGACATGGTGTTCATCAAGCAGGACGGCACGGTCCGGCGTATTGCCGAGAACACGACTCCACAAAGTCTGGCCGTCATCCCAAGTCAGGGCCCAGTGCGGGCAACGCTGGAGTTAGCGGCGGGTACCGCCCGGCGGCTGGATATTCGGCCAGGCGACCGGGTGGAGCAGCGGATTTTCAATAAGAGCGATCCCGCTCGTTCAGTCACAAACTAGAGCACGTTTCGACCGATCGGGATCGATCGTTTGAAAGGTCATGCTCTAGAAATCTATATTCTAGAGCAGCTTATACGCCCGGCGTCATGCGTTGACCGTTGCATAGGTTCTGGTTGCGATTGAGTTGATGCGTCCGGGTTCTGCGACGAACCAGTTCCATGCCGTGCAG
>JAYVTX010000139.1:0-2648 GCA_043788425.1 Rhodospirillales bacterium | reverse complement strand
ATGCGTGTCTTCGCGCTTCTTCACGGCCGAACCACGGTTGTTCACCGCGTCTAGCAGCTCGTTCGACAGCCGCTCTTCCATCGTGTGCTCGCCGCGCTTCCGCGAACTATCGATTAGCCAGCGGATTGCCAGCGCCTGCCGCCGGTCGGTTCGCACTTCAACCGGCACCTGATACGTCGCACCACCGACCCGGCGTGAACGGACCTCCACGGCCGGCTTCACGTTATCCAACGCTTCATGGAACATCCGGACCGGATCGGCCTGCGCTCCACCGCGCTTCCGCAGGCTGTCCAGCGCATTATACACAATCGTCTCAGCCGAGCTCTTTTTGCCGTCGTACATCAGCGCATTCATAAAGCGTGTGATGACAGTATCGCCGAACTTCGCGTCCGGCAGAATTTCGCGCTTCTCTGCGCGGCGACGCCTGCTCATTCCCGCTCTCCCCTACTTCGGCCGCTTTGCGCCATACAGCGACCGGCGCTGACGACGCTTCGGCAGACCCTGCGTGTCCAAAACGCCGCGCAGAATGTGATACCGTACGCCTGGCAAGTCCTTCACACGCCCGCCGCGGATCAGCACAACGCTGTGCTCCTGCAGGTTGTGGCCCTCACCAGGAATATAGCTCACGACCTCAAACCCGTTCGTAAGACGCACCTTGGCGACTTTACGGAGGGCCGAGTTCGGCTTCTTCGGCGTGGTTGTATAGACGCGCGTGCATACGCCACGCTTCTGCGGGCAACCCTCGAGGGCTGGTACCTTGTTGCGCTTTGGCGCAGGCTCACGCCCGTTGGCAATCAGCTGGTTGATGGTCGGCATAGGCGAGTTCCGATCCTTTAATCTGTCCATCCGGCCAAAACAGCCCGCAGATGAACCCACCTGAGGAAGCCACGGGAGCGCGGAACCTTAGCCCCAAAAACGAGGGCGGCATCCCGTGCGCGTCACTGGTAAACGGCGGCCGGCCCAGACACATGCACAGACACGCGCTGGGGGTCATCGAGGCCGCGATCACTACGTCCGTGTTAAGTCCAAGTCAAGCACCTGGACCCGCGTTTTCAACATATCGTCGTCGCAAACCCACCCGGATCGCCACACCCACACATGCTACTCGCGGCCCCGTGGCCAAACTCATACCCGTCCGGGGGCATCCCAGCTATGTCCGGCGGCCCAAACGCCTCAAAAAACCAAGTGTACTCAGGGCTAAAGCCACCAACGGCCACGTTGCCGGCTCCGGCACCGGCACCGGCGTAAACACGGCGATACAGCCGGCCGGGCAGATCAAATCCGGGTTCGCCGTAGTCGACGCGCCCAATGGCACAAAAACCTCCCCCGACACGGGATCGACCGCCACTGAGTGATCATTGAACGTGATCGGCAATGTTTGTGAAAACGCGCCGTTACCGTCGAAAATGCCCAGAACCGGCCCGCCGGGCTGGAACCGCGCCGCCTCAAAGAACACGTCCCGAGTCGGGTCATAGCTCACCTGATCACCGCCGCCCACCTGCGGAACGATCTTGATCGAGCCTGCCCCGGTCGGATCCAGCAACACCGTTGCACTGGGTGAATTGCCGCACGCTACCAGCATGCTGGCACCGGCCCCCTGCGCCACGCCCGTTGGTCCGCACCCCCCGGCGATCGTGAAGCCGAGCGCCCCAAAGTCGTAGGTATGAAGCAGTGCCCCAGTGTTTGCATCAATCTCGATAACACCGCCCGCATCGGTTCCGGCCGTCGTCAGCGTGGGTACCGCGACGAAAAACGTCTTGCGAACCGTATTGAAGACCGTCGCCTCAACCCCATTCCCGGCCACGTCGGGATAGTTCGCCGGGCTACCAGGTGGCGCGCCGGTATTCGCCTGGCCATTCAGCAGCACCGACCGCACGACCCCGCCGGTCATATTATCCACCAGCGTAATGAAACCGGGGTTGGACGCGTTATTCGCCGCCAGGATCGTATTCGCAACAGGGCTGTACGCCACCCCATCGACCCGGTTAGCCGGCACCGGCGTGGGTGGCGTGCCGCCAAATACCGTCGACGTCGTCCGCACCCCGCCAACCGGGGTCAACCCATCCGGCAACAGGTTGAACGTCAAAAAATTGCTCGGACCGTTGCCCGCAATCAACAGCCGATTGCCGCCCGCCAACGTCGTAATGCTGATCCCGTTCGGCCCGGCATTGTTGCTGCTCGGCGTGGCACCTGAAAATAACCCCGACCCGACTTGACCCACAAAACTATTCGTCTTGGCCGAGAATACGTCGACCCCGTTATTCGACCGGTCCGTCAGATAAAAGAGCTGACTCGTCGCATCGAACACGCTCAGGTCATAACCGGTGAACGTCCCGGCCTTGTTGGACGGAACACTCGGGATGCCGATCGTGGCTGAAAGGGCATATTGCGGCCCAGCAAGAGCAGGCGCGGCGGTACCGATCAGCCCTACGCAAACGCTCGCCAGAACCCCGGCGCGTCGTGTCGTTCGGATCATTTTATCCTCCCTGCCGCTACTTTTCGTAGCGATTGGAAGAATGGTAGTCACCGAATAGCAACGATGCAACCGGCATCACACACCGGTCGCATCCCTTTGCGCCCTCCCCTCCTGACCGGAAGGGCGCAAGAAACTACTCGCCTGCGATAACCGGCGCAGGAATGGCTGGCAA
>JAYVTX010000138.1:0-8812 GCA_043788425.1 Rhodospirillales bacterium | reverse complement strand
TTCAGCGCATCGCCACAGAACACCGCCCGGCGGCCCGCGTCATGCAGGATCGAATGACCCTCATAATGGCCCCCCGTGTGATGGAGCGTGAGGCCGGGGTGAATCTCGTACGTCTCGTCATACGGGATCGTGACGCGGAACGCCTTCGTCCATTGCAGGTCGTCTTTTTGGATCAGCAAATCCGGCTGGAATACATCCTGCAACTGGTACAACGCGCCATAACCATGCGGGTGGCTGGAACCGAGGTAACGGATGCCGCCCAGTTCGCGGATTTTGTTCAACTGCGCGTCGTTGTAGAGGGGTGCCGCCTCGAACGCGACGTTGCCGTCCGGGTGCAGCAGCAGCCAGCCATGGCCGTCCAAGCCGTAGCGCGGCGTGGACCAAAACTCCCACAGACCCGGCAGGATTTCGCGCCAATGGTGGGTGAGCTTTGGTGCAACCTGGGCCGGGGTCAGGAACTCCCACCCATCGGCCGGCAGGTCGTTGCGAACGTCGGAACAGATCGGGCAATCGGGCGGCACGGCGAAATAGCGCTGCCAGTGGCCGCAATTGGTGCACGAGAACGGGCTAAGCGGCATGGGGGACCTTTTTTGGCGGCACGGCCTGGCGTTGCGCGTCCAGCACGAGGGCCATGGTGTGCAAGTCGTGCGCGCCATCGAAAAGGGGGCTGGCGTCGGCAAACGCTTCGACCTGGTTCAGGAATGGCGAGCGCTCGGCACCGTGGACCATGATCGGATTGGCCTGACCGGTTTCGGCATCGATGTGCGTCAGGCTTCCGCCCGGGGTCTGGCCCATGGTATTGATGGCGATGATCTGGCCGGTCGTGCCGATGACTTCGAGGCGACGCCGGGGCAGAGCGTCGGGCACGTTATACGCGACATGGAGTTGTACCAGCACGCCGGATTCGGATTGCGCGATCAGCAGCGCCCCGTCCTCGACCGCGTAATCCTGGATGCGCGATTGGCCCATGGCATGAACGCGGGTGAGCGGTTCGCCAAGCAAATAGGCGGACAGATCGAGACCATGCGGGGCCAAATCCATCAGCGCGCCGCCCCCCGCGCGGGCTGGGTCAATGCGCCAATTATCGGTGCTGGTGGCGTCAGGTGCCCAGGTGGCGGGCAGCCAGCAGGCATAGACGATGCGGATCGCGGTGACGGTACCGATGGTGCCGGTGGCAATCAGAGACCGCAGATGCTGGTGCGCGGCGTGATGGCGCTGATCGAATGCCGTGCCGTAGCGCACGCCGGCGCGGGAGCATGCGCCAACCATGGCCTGCGCGTCCGCCAGCGTGGTGGCCATTGGCTTTTCGCACAGTACCGGCAACCCGGCAGCGGCCACGGCCTCGACCAGCGCGCGGTGGGCGTGGTTCGGCGCGGCGACGTACACGGCGTTTAAGCCGGGAGTGCTAAGGAAGGCAGCCAGGTCCTGGGTAGCGGGTGCGCCAAACAAAGCGTGGGCAGCGGCGAGGCTCGCTGCGTCCGGATCGTACAGAGCGGCGATGCGGCCGTTCGCGGATTGTGCGATGGCCGGGCCGACATAGTCGCGCGCCACCCAGCCACAGCCGGCGATGCCCCAATTTATCCCCGGGCCTACCATTGCGCAGGCAGGTCCAACAGGATTCGCCGCCGGGCTGCGTCGGCCGTGTCTGGGCCGAGCGTTGTCTGGGCCGGCGCGTCCGTATGCAGCGGGTACGTCGCAAGCGGACCGTATTCGGTCGCATACCGGTCCGACGGCCAGGCGATTGTCCCCTCGTGATAAAGCGGGTTCCGTCGCAATGGGGTTCCGGACGCCGGCATTGCCAGCCCTTGGCGCACGATACGGGGTGCCGCGGCCTGGGCGAGGGCGATCGCGGGGGCGGTCGCCAGGGCACTCGCCGCCGCAGGTACCGGCGCGCGTGCGTCGATCAGCGCCTGCGTCAGCTCGCGATCATCATATAGCAGCGGCGTTTCGAACAATGCGGCATAGGCGGCGGGTGCCAGTGGACTGCCGCTGGACAGGTTGTCCGTCAGTGCGTTGTGGGCGTGACCGACCAAGATTGTGCGGCTGGCCCGCCGCATCTCCGCGGCCACGAACGGCTTGTCTGGAAGGAAATAGAATGCGTCGTGGCAAAACAGCAGGTCCGCCCAACCGTCGGGCAACGGCCAACGCTGCGCCGCATCGAAGCAGACCAGCAGTGCCCCCGGGGAAACGTACCGCCGGGCGAGCCATAGTTTGGCGAACACAACGTCTGCGCCGGCGACGACCGGGGCGACGCGCGCGAACTCCCGCAAAAAGTGGCCGGCCCCGCAGGCGAGTTCGAACACCGTAGACGGGTTCGCCCAGTGCGCCTCGGCGAGGGCCAGGCCAGAGAGGAAGGTGGGGTCGGACCAGCGATGGGCGAAATAGGTGCCGACCGCGCCGAATGCCAACTGGTCCATGGCGTCGCGAAAACTCAGGCCGGGGTCGCAGACCACGGCCAAACGATTCGCTTCAGCCGGCGGCGGGGTACGGGCCCAACCATCCTGGTCGCCAAGCAAGAGCACCAGGGCATGCTCGGCGTTCCCGGCATCGAGCGCGGCGAGTGCGTCGTCGGCGAGGGCCCGGCGATCGGCGCGCAGGTAGGGTATGCCGTCGATCACGGGCCACCGCTCGGCGCCTACCAAGGAGTGCGGCGTGTCGGCGTGCAGCAACGCGCCGTCGATAGGGCTGCACAACGTGCCGGCGGGCCAGATCATGGCAGCCCGGCCTCTGCCAAAACAGCATGGTGAAACGCCTGGGTGGGTCCGGCATGGACCAGGTCCATGTCGTCCAGCGCCTGATCGACGGTGAACGCAGCGACACGGTCGTAGTGTCGCATTTGCAGAACGCGGTCGATAACGTCAGCGGCGTGAAAGGCCTGTCCGGCTGGCGTTTCCGCGTCCGCAATGCCATCGAGGGCGTGGCGGGTCGTGCTCGAAAGTGGCTCCGGCAGGGTCGCCAGTTCCTGGGCAAACAGGCGGTGCAGGATCGGGGTCAGGTGATCGCCCAGCAAAATCTCACCCGCAAAGCCGCTGTCAGGCAGCGTTGCGTTATGCAGATGATGGGCCATTCCTGATAGAAACGCGGTGGCCGGGTCTGCGCCGTAATGTGGGGCCAAGATTACCGCGAGAACCGCAACGACCAGGCAATGGTCGCCATGATTTTCGGGCGGCTCCAGCACAATGCGTGGTTTTCCGGGGCAGGTGGCACCGGCGCGGGGCTGACGGATCAGGGCCTCGGCAAACTCGGGCGGGGGCCCTGCGGCGGTCAACGTCCCGAGGAGAGGGCGCAGCGAGGCGGCCAATGAACGGTCCAGGTGACCCGCGACTTCGGCGAAAGCACGGGATAGCACCACCGTTGCAGACCCATCGTCCAACCCGCACTTGCGTAGAAGCGGGTAGTCGATTCCACCCAACCTGACAGCGGCAAGCGCATCGGCCGTAACCGCCATCGCGACCTGCGCAATGGGCAACCCGCCGCACAACCCACCCCATCCGCGCCGGAATAGCCGGCTGGCGAGGCTGTCTGGACTACTTGCGTCGCGAATGCGCTTCAGATCGCACAACTCCACGGCCAGGGGCACAAATGCCCCCAGGCCCTGGGTGTTCATGGCCGTGGTCCTAGCGGGCCAGCCACTCCAGCAGGTTCCGCTCCTGCACCGGGAAGCTGTGCTCCTCCCGCTTGCCAGCCGGAGTCATCGGCGCCTTGAAGAATAGGCCGAGTTGCTCCTGGATACCGCCTTGGCCACGCTCACGCGCCAAATCTAGCACGCGGGCGATTTCAATTACCAACGGTGCAGCCAAAATACTGTCACGGCAGAGGAAGTTGACCTTGATCTGCATCTTCTGGCCCAAAAATCCTACCAGGTCGATGTTGTCCCAAGCTTCCTTATTGTCGCCTCGCGGCTTGTAGTATCGGATGTCCACGATGTGATCTTCGACTGGGTAGCCTAGGATGTCGTCTAGTACCGAACCCTTAGTGTTCAGCTTCGACTTCAGGCTATCCGGGTTATCCAATGCCAAACCGTCGCGGTTCCCCAGGATGTTGGTGCTGAACCAGCCCTCGACATAAAGCGACCGGCTACGGAATGCCGGGGCCAGCACCGTTTTGATGAATGTCTGTCCCGTCTTACCGTCTTTTCCTGCAACTGGGACGTTACGGCGCGTGGCCAACGTCGTCAGGGCTGGAATGTCGGCGGCGAGGCTAGGTGTGAAGTTACCGTACGGCACGCCCTCGGTAATGGCGGCGTATGCGTACAACATGGCCGGGCTGATAACCGGGTCGGAACTGTCGAGGCCCTTCTCAAACCCTTCCGGCGTGTGAAGCGCCGCGGCGCTCTTATCCGGCCAGCGCTCAACACTGGCCAAATTCACCATCACGACGTCGTTAATGCCAGTCGTCTCACGGTAATTACGGATATCGTCGCGGATGCGATCAACCGCTTCGCGGTGATTTTTGGCGACGATTTTATTGCCACCGTCGACATTTTTGCAGAAGTCCACACTACCGACCGCGGGCCACGGCTTCATGGCGCCCATGGCCGTGCCAACCAGTTCTCTCTGTTCGCGATCAAGCACACGGTGCTCGCGCACGGCAGTGTCCAGGTTCTCACCATGCAAATCCCAGCCCGCGAAGTGCAGGTTCTTGTATGCGGCTATCCCGGACGCGCCGACGCCAGCCAGCGGCAAACCAGCCATGTCGTTAGACCCGGCCCGCAGCATCTCAATGCCAGCAGCGGCCGTTGTGGCCACAGCCCCGCCGAGGCCTACGACAAGCACGCCAACACGGCGTCCAGTAATGGAAGCGTCCAGCCCGGTATCAGGCATAAGGGGATCTCTTCTCGTTATGGCCGCACCAGGTGAGGCCGAGTTTAAGTCGGATAGACATAGGGAAGTCCGGTCGTAAAGCAATGTAGACGTCGATTGTCGGCGGCGTTGTGATCACAGGCGTGCGACCATTTGCTTCCGATTGGCCCGTTGTAGAGGGCGCTTGTGTCCACAATTGGGCGATCAGACCCGGCGGTCGCGCATGTCTGAACCGGTCACACCATCCTCGGGATCGGTGTCAGCCAGGGTCTCCATTTCCACGGAGTGGTCGCCGCCGTGCTGCAGAACGACCTGCTCGCGCGGGCCAGCCGTACGGTCCAAAATGTAAATGCGATCCAGGTCTTCGCTTTCGGCGACGCGCTGTGCCGCCTCGATCGCCGCATCCCATGCCATGGCTGCACCGGCGGGGTCACGGGGCTGTGCGAACTCCGACGGCTTTTTCCCACCCTCTAGTCGAAGCTCGACATGCGTCGTGCCGGGCGCATCTTCGTCAAACCGCCGTAGCAGGACGACGCGGCGTTCCGGCCCCTCCGGCAATGGATCGTGAGGGGCGAGCGTAATGGTGTGCATGGTTCCTCCTACCGTGTTCAACGAGGGCCGGCGCCAATGGTTCGCAACTGCCGTAAGCCAGCCCGCGTTGCCGAGGTCGGAGGACCGAACATGACCGACACCGTAACATCACATGGCGAAGGCGCGCGGCACCTGACAGCGCGCCAAATGGCAGAGCAAGCGATTGCAGCCGAGGGACGTGGCGATGCGGATGAGGCAGAGCGCCTGTTTGCAACCGCCGACCGGATCGACCCCGCAGCCGTCATCGCCGTCCTGCAGGAGCGGGCGGCCGGCACGCCGCCCAACAGGCCGACCGAGGAGCAGGATGACGAGGAAGTGGCCGCAATGTTCCGCACCGTTCAACCGCACAGCGCCGCCCCATCCCGCGCAGGCGTGAGCGGCCGGGGCAGCGGGGCAGATAATCAGGACTGATGGCTACGGCGGGCCACCCGCGTTGCAAATAGGCTGACCTCCCTTCATATCGCCCCGCATCGGTAGCGGGAGAGTACGGATGAGTGATCAGGTCGAACGCCATGAGTTCAGCGCCGAAGTGGGCCGCCTACTCGATTTAGTGGTGCATGCGCTCTACTCCGATCGTGAAATCTTCCTGCGCGAGCTGGTGGCCAATGCCGCCGACGCCACCGACCGCCGCCGGTTTGAGGCGCTGACCGACCCGGCGCTGACGGGACCGGACGACCAAACCATTCGCATCCGTCCGGACGCTGCGGCGCGCACGCTGACGATCGAGGACGCAGGCGTCGGCATGGACAAGACCGAGCTGGGCCAGAACCTGGGTACAATCGCCCGGTCCGGCAGCCGCGCCTTTGGCCAGGCCCAGGCGGGCGCCGATGGCCGGCCGTCACTGATTGGTCAGTTTGGCGTGGGCTTTTACGCGGCCTTCATGGTGGCCGCCCGTGTGACGGTCACCAGCCGGCGCGCTGGCACCGACACCGCCTGGCAATGGGAATCGGACGGAACCGGCGCTTACACGATCGCGCCGGGCACCCGCGACGCCGCGGGCACAACGGTCGTGCTGCATATGAAAGAGGACGCGTCCGAGTTCCTGCAGCCGCTCCGCCTACAGACCATCATTCGCAAGTGGGCGGACCACATCACCGTCCCGATCACGGTCGAAAAGGACGGTGAGCCCCAGCCAGCGAACGAGGGCACGGCCCTATGGCGGAAGCGCAAAGCGGAGGTGACCGCCGAACAATACACCGCATTCTACCATCGCCTGGGCCACCCGTTCGACGAGCCATGGGCCACCCTGCATTGGCAGGCGGAGGGTACGAACGAGTTCTCGGCACTGCTATATATCCCCAGCACGCCGCCGTTTGGCCCGGTCGATGGGCCGCGCGAAAGCCGGGTACGTCTGCATGTCCGCCGCATGTTCATTACGGATGAGGCCGCGTTGCTGCCGCCCTGGGCGCGATTTGTCGTGGGCGTGGTGGATACCGAGGACCTACCGTTGAATGTGTCGCGGGAGATGCTGCAGGCAACGCCGGTGCTAACCCGGGTGCGAAAGGCCGTGACGAACCGGATCCTGGCAGAATTGAAAACCCGGGCGGCGGGCGAGGATTTCGACATGTTCTGGCAAGCGTTCGGCCCAGTGGTGAAGGAGGGTGTGTGGGAGGACCACGAGCACCGGCACGCGCTGGCTGGGCTGATGCGGTTCCGGTCGTCCAGCACCGAGGGTTGGACGACACTGGACGCCTACATTTCCCGGATGAAGCCGGAGCAGGAGGCGATTTACTATCTGGCGGGTGACGACGCGGCGGCGCTGGGCGGTTCTACTCAGGTCGAGGGGTTCCGGGCGCGGGGGATCGAGGTGCTGCTGATGACCGATCAGGTTGACGCGTTTTGGCCCGAACGCCTGGCGGAGTGGGATGGTAAGCCGCTTCGCAGCGTCAGCCAGGGCGCGGCGGATTTGTCGAAGCTGGCCCCGTCTGCCGAACCGGCTGGGGAGGCGGCGGATATGACGGCGCTGTTGCCGGCGTTGAAAATGGCGCTGGGTGATGCGGTTGCCGACGTACGGACGACCGACCGGCTGGTCGATAGTGCTGTCGTGCTGGCGGCTGGAATGGCGGGGCCGGATTTGCAGATGCAACGCCTGCTGCGCCGGGCCAACCGCGACAGCTTTGCGATGCCCCCGACGCTGGAGGTCAATGCGCGACATCCGGTTCTGCATGCCCTGGCCGCCCGGGTCGCGGCGGGGGGTGATGTGACGGAGGCGGCTTTGACGTTACTGGACCTGGCGCGGGTACAGGACGGCGATCTGCCGGCGGACCCGGCCGCATTCGCCCGGCGTGTGACGGCAGCGCTATCGCGGCCGGAGTAGGGTGCGATACCCGGCCGGGCAATCCCAGCCGGGCTCGCGCGGCTAAACAGTTTTCGTTGGAATGAGGTCAGCCGCGGTCGTTTCGGAGTAGAACATGAGCGACGCGGGGGACGGCTGTATCGGCTGTGCGGATGCTTGGGTTGGTGCCGTAGAGAGTAGGCCAAGGGTCATATCCTGCAGCTGCTGGCCGCCCAGGTTCGACAGATCAATCGACGCAGCCGGGGTGGTGTTGGTCCCCGTGCTTGCCAGTGGTGTCGTGGTGTTCGGCCCGTAAATAGCCTGAATGCCCGCAATGTCACCCGCATTTAGGTCGTGGTTTGACCCGTTGACGACGGCGTACATGACCGAGTTCGGGTCGGAGGAGTGGGCGAGGCCGAGCGAGTGCCCGATCTCATGCAGGGCAACCTGGTAGAGCGTGGCCGAGGTACCAGTGTAGTTGCCGGCGGCGTCAACCGTGAGTTGCGCCGGATCCTCAAGCCGGACAAGCGTGTCTGGCGCGAAGGCCTGGCCCGTTGCGTTGTTGCTGTAGTGGTAGCTTGTGACGCCAATTGTCCCGGTGCTGGACGTGTTTAACGCGGCAAAGCCGATCCGGATATTTGGCGCCACGGTATTATTCACCCCGTCGGCCACCTGCACGAGTGTGATGTTTGAGACACTGCTCCATTTGTTGAATGCGGCGTAGATGGTGCTTTGATAGGCCCCGATTGCGTTGCTAAAGGCATAGCCGACGTCGGACGGGTAGTTCTGCGTCTCGAAAGCCCAGGTGATGGGTGTACCAGTCCATTTCGGCCCCTCAAGGGCGTAGGTCACGGTGGTAGGCGTTGGTGTCGGCATTGGAGCTGGGACTGGCGTCGGAACTGGAGCTGGGACTGGCGTCGGAACAGGGACCGGCGTTGGAACGGGCACCGGAGTAGGGGTTGGCACCGGCACTGGAACCGGCGTGGGCACTGGAACCGGCGTGGGCGCGGGTACTGCCGTGCCGACGGTGTAGAACGCCGTGTCATTCTTCATCAGCCCGTAGAAAGCGCGACCGAGGGCGGTGCCGTCATAGTTGACAGCATTGACGTACAGGTTGCGGTCCATTGTCGGCGACCCGCCGTAC
>JAYVTX010000137.1:0-23010 GCA_043788425.1 Rhodospirillales bacterium | reverse complement strand
CCACCGTCGCGCCGCGCTAAAAACCGGTACGGCTGACGAACTATGCGTGGGGGTTGACCAACTGGACAGCCCCCATGTCGTGTCCAAAACCGGAACGATCTATGGTCGTCCGTTATGCGTGATGGCAGCATTCGGCTTTGCGTGCGGTCTACCGCTGGCCCTGACCGGTTTCACCCTCCGCCAATGGCTGAGCGAGGGCGGCGTCACGCTAACCAGTATCGGCTTCACGGCCTGGATTGGCCTCGCCTACACTCTCAAATTCTTGTGGTCCCCCGTGCTCGACCGGGTAAAGCCACCCCGCCCATGGCGTAGCCTGGGGCAGCGGCGCGGCTGGCTATTGGTAGTTCAACCCCTACTTGCTTTGGCGTGTATCGCCCTTGCCCGATCAAGCCCGGAAGACCCGCGACCCCTGGTAGTCGCCGCCCTGGCCGTCGCGTTCTGCTCTGCCACGCAGGATATGATCGTTGACGCCTGGCGGATCGAAGTTTTTCCAGTCGCACAGCAGGGCGTTGCCCTGGCCGCCTATATCTGGGGCTATCGGATCGCCTTCCTCCTGTCAGGATCCGGCGCGATCTACGCGGCCTCGCTCGTCGGATGGCAACCTGCCCTGCTCGGCATCGCCGCGGTCGCTGCCCTGCCAATGCTGGCCACGCTGTTGGCGCCGGAACCCCCAGCCGCCGTCAGACATGCAACGGGGTTTCGCGAGCACTTGCGCCTGGCAGTTATAATCCCGCTTCGTGACCTGCTGACCCGGCCTGGTGCCGGCCAGATCCTGGCGTTCGTAATGCTTTTCAAACTGGGTGAGGCGTTGGCCCACACCATGGCACCCTCATTCTACCAGGCGATGGGGTTCATCCCGCGCGATGTCGCCTTTGCCACCAGCCTGCCCGGCCTAGCCGCAAGCCTAACCGGGGCCGTCATGGGTGGCTGGCTCGTCATCCGGATCGGTACAGGCCGCGCCCTGGTCACAACCGGCTTCGTCCAAATGGCGTCGATGGGCCTTTATTTCGCTCTCGCCGTATCGGGCGGCGACTGGCGTATCTTGGTTACCAAAATCATGGTGGAGAACTTTGCCGAAGCGATGGCTGATGCCGCCTTTATTACCTATCTGTCGTCCCTCTGCCGCACCGGGTTCACAGCCACGCAATACGCCCTGCTATCCGCCCTGGCGGCGCTGGGCCTGCGAACCATCGGCGGCTCGTCAGGCATCCTTGCCGAAGCGCTCGGTTGGACTGCTTTCTATGGCCTTACGATTTTTGCCGCCGTGCCGGCCATGCTGATTATGGTCGGGTTGCTCCGCCGTTTTCCGCCGGGTCCTGTTGCCGTGCCGGCGCCTCTGGCAACCAGATCGTGACGGTCGTGCCCGCGCCCTCGGCACTTTCAATGTGCATCTGGCCGCGATGCCGGATCACGATGTGCTTGACGATTGCAAGGCCGAGTCCGGTTCCACCCACCTGGCGCGACCGGCCCTTATCGGCCCGGTAGAACCGTTCGGTCAGCCGGGGGATATGCCCGCGGGCAATACCGGCGCCATCATCGGCCACGGCAATTGTCATCCCCGCCCGCGCTGGCCAGCGCCCCCCCGGCTCTGCCCGCCCGGCTACGATCTGCACGATCCCGCCTTCACGCCCATACTTTACGGCGTTATCCAACAGGTTCTGCATCACCTGCTCCAGCTGATCATCATCGCCCAGCACATGCACGTCCTGCTCCGGCCGGGTCACGGTCATGGTGATACGCCGGTCGCGTACCTGCGGCTCGAACATCGCGGCCAGGCGATCCACCAGGCTACATAGATCCACCCGCTCGGCTGGCACTTGATGCTCGGTCAGTTCGATCCGCGATAGGCTGAGGAGGTCGTCGATCAGCCGGTTCATGCGCTGCGCCTGCTCTGCCATGATCGCCAGGAACCGGGTCTGCGCCGGCGGATCGTCCGCGGCGGGGCCACGCAGCGTATCGATGAAACCAATCAGACTCGCCAACGGCGTCCGCAATTCATGGCTCGCATTGGCCACAAAGTCGGCGCGCATCCGCTCGATAGCCCGTTCGCGCGTGCGGTCGGATAATAACGCCACGACCTGCCCGCCATCTGCCAGCGGCGGCGACAGCGCCATAACCGTCGCCAACACCTCCCGTGAAACCGGAACCGGCAGGCTCAGCTCTGCCGTCTGTTGCTCACCCTGCGCCAGCGCCCGATCGATAGCCGCCCGCAATTCCGGGTGCCGCAATACGGCCGCCATCTCGTCGCCAAACACTATTTTGGCCGCTGCATTGGCCCGGCGCACACCCCGGTCTGCGCCCAGTACGATCAGCGGGTCCGGCAGCCGCTGCACGATCGCCTGCTCGGTTACAACCAGCGCCTCAATCTCGGCCCGGCGCAGGGCCAGGCTGCGGGCAAGCCGCTCAGCCTCCCGCACGATATGGCGCGTGGTTGCCAGGATTGGCTCCAGCCCTTTTGCACCGTGGGGCTGGGCGTCGGCCCGCTGCAACGCCGCAACGATCAGACTCAGATCGCGCACCCAAATGAGTGCCAGTACAAAGGCCCACACTACCACGACAACAAGTGCAATGACGGCATGCCGCCACGCCATCCCCTGCAGCAGCGCAAGCGTCAGCAACGTCGCAACTGGTAGCCCAGCAAGAACCGCTGTCGTCCGCAGCGGCAGAGTGGCGCGCATAACGCGGTTTACATCCCCGGCGAAGCCAGGCTGGCCGGCGCGGGGCGTACGATGTGCGCGCCTTTACCATCCAGCTCGAACACCGCCAGGCCGCGTAACACCTGGCCCTCTGGACCTAGCGCGATCAGACCGTCTGCCCCGCTAAATCCCTCCGGCCGTATCAGACTATCCGGCGCAAACCCGGACGCTGCCGCAACCCGCGCGATGGCCGCCGCATCAAACGCAAGGCTTGTCAGCTCCCGCGGTGGCGCGTTGAACCGCGCGGCGTACGCCCGGTTGAAGTCGGCCCGGGCCGCCGGGTCGGGCGCGGCAAACCAGGCCCCCTGCAACGCACCAAGCCGCGCGGCCTCCCGCGCCCAGATTCCCGTTCCCAGCACCCGCACCCCTGCACCAGCCGGGCCGGGCGGCGTAATGTCATAGGCCGATAGCGGCAGCGCCTTCTGCAACGGCGCACCGGTCGCACCTAGCAATAGGGTGTCAAACGGCACGGCGGGCAGAGGGGTGGCGGGCGTAAGCGTTGCCGGATCGGGCACGATGCCGGGCGTGGCATCTTGCAGCGTACCCGGCGCACCGCGGCGGGCTACGGTATCCGCAACCTCGTTCAGGGCGGGGGCTAGCGGCCCTGCGGCAGGGTGCCGGGCCACGCGCGCATCGGGCAAGCCAGCCGTCGCGTCCCGTAGCCCGCTGGCCAGGGCGTCGCCAAACGGGTTCTGCGGTAGCACGGCGGCAATCCGGCTCCGCCCCTCCTCTTGCACGGCGCCGACCAGGCGGCGGACCTGCTGCGCGGGGGTGATGCCCAGCGGCCAAACGCCTGGCTGCGCCTGCGTCACATCGGACGTGAACGCCAGCACCGGCACATTCGCCGCCCGCGTGATGGGCGCCACGGCCTGAGTCTCACCAGCCGTCAGCGGGCCAATCATCATTCCGGCACCGGCGGCCAAACCGGCCCGCGCTGCACTGGCCGCCCCGGCTGGCGTGCCGCCCGTGTCCCGCACATCCAGCGTGGGTGCACCCGGCCCATCAAGCGCCACCTGCGCCGCCCGCAGCATGCCCTGGCCAAGCTCTGCATTGGTGCCCGTCAGCGGCAGCAGCAGCGTGACCTTCGGCACCGGCGCACCCGGCGGTAGGGACGGCGGACCACCCATGGTGACCGGAACCCGCGGCTGCGCTACGCAAGCCGCTAGGGCAACCGCGCCCACAAGCCCAAACAGTGACCGGCTGACCAATGACCACAGATGACCCATCGAACGACGCCCTTCCAGCCGACTCCGGCCCGGGCGCAGCTATACCACCCGGCCTGCACCTGGTCGCCACCCCGATTGGCAACCTGGGTGACATATCGGCGCGCGCCCTGTCGGTGCTTCGCGGCGTCGACGTGGTGTTGTGTGAGGACACCCGGCACTCCGCCCGCCTGCTAACCCATTTCGGCATCGCGACCCCCACGTCGCCGCTGCATGACCATAATGAGGAAGGGCGGCTGCCCGGACTGCTGGCCCAATTACGCGACGGGCGGCGGATTGCCCTGATTTCGGACGCGGGCACACCCGTCATGTCCGACCCGGGCTTTCGCCTCGTCCGGGCCGCGCTGGCGGCGGGCATGACAGTCACCGGCGTTCCAGGCCCCAACGCGGCGGTGATGGCTCTGACACTCTCGGGCCTACCACCTGCGCCATTTTTGTTCCTGGGCTTCCCACCGCCACGGTCCGCCGCCCGCCTGGCCGCATTCGGCGTGTTGCGCGCCGCCGAGCGGGCGGGACTGTCGGCGACGCTGGTGTGGTACGAGGCACCCCACCGCCTGGCCGAGTGCCTAGCCGACCTGGCCGCCGCGTTCGGCTCCCGCCCCGCCGCCGTCGCCCGCGAGCTGACGAAGCGGTTCGAGGAAGTGCGCCGCGACACACTAGCAGTGCTGGCCGCACACTATGCCGGGCACGAGGCACGGGGGGAGATCACGGTTGTGGTCGGCCCGCCCCCGGACGAACCGGCCGAGGACATAGACGCCCAGTTGCGCCGCGCAATGGTGGGCAACAGCCTGAAGGACGCGGCAGCAATGGTGGCGGCCGCTACGGGACTGCCGCGCCGCACGGTTTATACACGGGCGCTAAGGCTTGGGGAGGATGATCCTTAACTAACGAGGATCACGGTCGCACAGACCCAAAGCCGTCGAAGAAAGCGAAATTTAGTTCGGGATCGGAATTGACGGTGGCGAGCGTAACGAAGGCGTCACTGTCGGTTTGGCTTTTGCAACTGCCGATCGGCAAACCCGCTTCAAACGAAACGACGTAAGACGATCAGTTCCTCGCCAGCAGTTATTCAAACAGTTTAACGCCCCGAAACGATCCGATCCACCAACTGCTTCACCGTCGGAATGTACCCATTTGAATAAAACGGATCGCTTTTGAACCGGTACGCATTATGCCCGCTGAACATCAACTGATGCTCGATCGCCTCAGCCGTCTGGTCGTCCCGCCGCACCGACTGCAACGTCTTCTGGATGCAAAAACTACGGGGATCGGCCTTCTTGCCATTGTCAAAATCCGGCCCGTGCTGGCTCCAATTACTGAACCGGCACACACTCAGGCAGCCCATGCACTCAACCTGGTCCTTGATGATGTGCGCCGCACGCTCCGGTGTCACGAACATCAGCGTGTTGTCAGGTGTGCGCAGCGCCTCCGTAAAGCCTTCTAGGACCCAGCCCTCCGCCCGGAACAGGTCACCATGCGTCATGTACACGGCGCGCTTACGGGGCCCGATACCCATGGTTGCGACCAGATCGCCGATTGGCTCCGGCGCATAAACGACCTGGTGCGCCTCCCGCTCCCGCAATTCACCGATGAACCCATTATTGACCGCGCTCGAATAAAAGCCAGTCGGGCTGAACTTATTCAGAAACACATCGCCGGGCGCCAGCGTTAGCAACCGGCGCTTCCATGCGTCGCTAATCGGGCTTTCGGTCGTCAGCAGCGGGCGGGTGCCGAATTGGAACGCGATCGGCCCCAGATCGGGATTGTCGATCCAGTGCTCCCACTCCTCCAGCCACCAAACGCCGCCCGCCATGATGATCGGCGTCTGGTCCAGCCCAAAGGTGCGCATCAACTGCCGCAGCGCCAGCACGCGCGGGAACGGGTCTTCCGGCTTTTCCGGGTCCTCGCCATTCGTCAGGCCATTATGGCCGCCAGCCAGCCACGGATCCTCATACACCACGCCACCCAACAGCGACGCCGCCTTTGAATAAGCCCGCTTCCACAAGGCGTTGAAAGCCCGCGACGAACTTACGATTGGGTAGTAGTAAACACCGAACTTGGTCGCAATTTCCGACAGCCGATACGGCATACCCGCACCACACGTAATGCCGTGAATCAAGCCACGCGCTCCCTCCAGCACGCCGCTGATCACCCGCTCCGCTCCGCCCATCTCCCACAGTAAATTCGCATGCACCCGGCCCCGCCCGCCCGAGATCTCGTGCGCCCGCTGCGCCTGCGCGATTCCGCCGCTGATGCCGTACTGGATCAACTCCTCATGCCGGTCGCGCCGGGTCCGGCCGTGGTAGACCTGATCGATCGGATTGCCATCGGCGTCGTAAAAATCGGCATTGACGGCGCTGAACGTCCCCGCCCCGCCCGTATTCGCCCACCAGCCGGACGACACGCCCGTCGATACACCGATGCCCTTACCGCCCTCGACCAAGGGAAGGACGTCGACGCCGCCCATACGAATTGTATTTACGTCTTTCATGGGCCGTCCTGCTCTGCGCTACATAGATTGAGGGCCGGAGCGGCTTTCACCAGACCGGCCCTCAACATTTGATACCGAGTGTTACTCGGCTGCGTCAAACTCCGCCCGCTCACGCCGCGGACGCTCCTCACGACCACCCTCGCGGCCACCCTCACGACCGCCGCCAGCCTTAGCACCAACCTGCTCGGTAATATCCGCACCCGTCGCCTGATCGACCACGCGCATCGACAGCTTCACCTTGCCACGATCATCAAAGCCGATGACCTTCACCTTCACCGCATCACCCTGGTTCACGACGTCGGTCGTCTTCTGAACCCGGCCCTGCTGCAGCTCGCTGATGTGAACCAGCCCGTCCTTGGCACCCAGGAAGTTTACGAACGCCCCGAACTCGGCCGTCTTCACAACCTTGCCGTTGTAGATTTTGCCAATCTCCGCCTCGGCCACAATCCCCTGGATCATGTCGATCGCCTTCTGGCTCGCTTCCTCGGTCGTGGCCGCAATCTTGATCGTGCCATCATCATCGATGTCGATCTTGGCACCGCTCTCGGCCACGATCTCCCGGATGACCTTGCCACCCGTGCCGATCACGTCGCGAATCTTCTCCTTCGGCACATTGATCACCGTAATCCGCGGAGCCGTCGCCGCCACGTCGCTGCGGGCACCCTGCAACGCCAGCGCCATTTCACCAAGGATGTGCAACCGCCCATCCCGGGCCTGCGCCAGCGCGATCTCCATGATATCCGGCGTGATGGACGTAATCTTGATGTCCATCTGCAGGCTGGTGACGCCCTTCTCCGACCCGGCCACCTTAAAGTCCATGTCGCCCAAGTGATCCTCATCACCCAGAATGTCGGACAGCACGGCAAAGCCCCGGTCTTCCTTGATCAGACCCATTGCGATACCCGCCACCGGACGCACCAACGGCACACCCGCATCCATCAAACTCAGGCTCGTGCCGCACACCGTCGCCATGGAGGAGCTGCCGTTGCTCTCGGTAATCTCAGACACGACGCGCATCGTATACGGAAACACGTCCTTGGCCGGCAGCACGGGGCGCAGCGCGCGATACGCCAGCTTGCCATGCCCAATCTCACGCCGGCCGGGGCTGCCCATACGGCCCGCCTCGCCCACACTGTAGGGAGGGAAATTGTAATGCAGCATGAAATGCTCACGCCGCTCACCTTCTAGCGCATCGATGATCTGCTCATCCTGCCCGGTGCCCAGCGTGGCCACGCACAGCGCCTGCGTCTCACCCCGGGTAAACAAGCTGCTACCGTGGGCCCGCGGCAACACGCCGACCTCGGCCACGATTTGCCGCACCGTCTTCGTATCACGGCCATCAATCCGCAGACCTGTGTCCAAGATGGCATTACGCACAACATCGGCCTCCAGAGACTTGAACAGCCCCTTCGCCATCTCCGGGTTGTGGCCCTCTTCCGTAAGGGTCGCCATCGCCGCCTTCTTGGCCGCGCCGACCTTTTCCTGCCGGGCCTGCTTCTGGCGTTCCTGGTACGCTTCCGTCAGTCCAGCGCGGGCCAACGTGTCGATGCGGGCCGTCAATGCTGCCAGCTCCGGCGCCGGCTCGGCCAATGCCCACGGCTCCTTCGCCGCATGTTCGGCCAGTTCGATGATGGCCTGGATCACGGGCTGAAACGCGGTGTGCCCAAACGTCACGGCGCCTAGCATCACAGCTTCGCTCAGCTCTTGCGCCTCGCTCTCGACCATCAGCACGCCCTCGGTCGTACCGGCTAGCACCAGATCGAGTTCGCTGCTCTTCAACTGCTCGATCGTCGGGTTCAGGATGTATGCACCCTCGGCATAACCGACGCGGGCACAGGCCACGGGGCCAAAGAACGGAATGCCCGACAGCGTCAGCGCCGCCGAACAGCCGATCATCGCCACCACGTCCGGATCGTTCTCCATGTCATGGCTCAGCACGGTCGCCACGACCTGCACCTCATTACGAAACCCATGTGGGAATAGCGGGCGTAGCGGACGGTCGATCAGGCGGCTGGTCAGCACTTCCTTTTCCGACGGACGGCCCTCACGCTTGAAGAACCCGCCGGGTATCTTGCCGGCTGCGAACGTCTTTTCCTGATAGTTGACCGTCAACGGAAAGAAATCCTGACCCGGCTTCGTGGTCCTCACTCCAACGGCCGTACACAGCACGATCGTGTCGCCATACCGGGCCAGAACGGATCCGTCGGCCTGGCGCGCGATCTTACCAGTTTCCAAAATCAGGGTACGGCCACCCCACTCGATTTCCTTGCGGAAGTAATTGAACATGCATGTCTCTTTCGTGTGTGACGCGCCGGAAGCGGCGTCTCGGACAACCAGGCGCGCACGCCGGGTGATCAGAGAGGTCGCAATCTGGAGGCGTCGGTTGCGGCCCCCAGCACGACGCCGGGGACCGGTCGCGGGTTAGCGGCGCAGGCCCAGGCGGGCGATCAAAGCCTGATAGCGGCTCGAATCCTTACGCTTTAGATAGTCCAGCAGCCGGCGACGGCGGCCAACCAGCATCAGCAGGCCGCGGCGGCTGTGGAAATCCTTGGCGTGGATTTTCAGGTGTTCGGTCAGGTTGGTAATGCGCTCGCTCGCCAGCGCCACCTGGACTTCCGGGCTACCCGTATCATCGGTGCCGGTTGCATATTCAGCCACAAGCGCGGTCGTGCGCTCCGGAGTAATCGACATCGTGTTCTCCTGCTTGAAGGGGTTAAAGCAAGCGCTCCGGCTTCAACCACCCGTCAGACAGGCGGCACAGACCGATTACGCGCTCCCCCGCCATGGCACGCGCCAGCCCGTTTTCCGGATTGGCGCTCTGTGGGATGCGGCCCATCAACTCAACGAGGCTAATTGCCTGGCCGTTCTGAAAGGCTAAGACCTCTGTGGCGGTCAAGGCCAGCGCCGGGATGTCGGCCAGCGCGGTCGTGACCGGCAGCAAGAGCTCCGGAGAAGCAGGCGTGTTGTCCGCGCCCGCCACACATTTGTCCAGCAAAATCGCCTGCGCAGCCATGAATGGCCCCACCCGCAACCGGCGCAACGCCGCCACATGACCCAGCGTGCCGCACGCTGCCGCCAGGTCCCGCGCAAGGCTCCGCATATACACGCCCTTGCCGGACTGCACCTCGAACACCGCCGTATCCGCATCGGGACGGTCGATCATCCGGAATACATCGACCCGCGCCGGACGGGGCGGCAACTCGGGCGCACGCCCCTCCCGCGCCATGTCGTACGCGCGTTCGCCCGCCACTTTGATGGCGCTATACGCGGGCGGAACCTGCATGATGTCACCAATAAACCGCGGCAAAGCCTCCGCGATCTGCGCATCCGTGGGCCGCACCAGGGATGTGCCAACGCTGGCCCCATCCCGATCATCCGTGTCCCGTGCGTCCCCGAACGTGAGGGTAAAATGGTACAGTTTCGTACCATCCATCACGTATGGCACCGTCTTGGTCGCATGCCCAAATGCAATCGGTAGCACTCCCGTCGCCAAGGGATCCAGCGTGCCGCCATGCCCGGCCTTTTGCGCATCGAACCCACGGCGTACGCGGTTCACCACATCCGTGCTGGTCATGCCGCCGGGTTTGTCGACCACCAGCCAGCCATTCAGCGCCCGGCCCTTACGCTTCCGCGGATGGTTCATCTTTTTCCAAATCCCGCGCGACCTGCGGTTGCCGGAGCAGCGCATCCACGTGCATCGCATAATCCAGCGTCGTATCCGGCTGAAAACTTACCAGCGGCGCAATCCGCAGCTTCATCTCATGCGCAATCTGCGTCCGCAGCCAGGGTGCCACACGCTTCAACGCCGGCAGCAACGCATCAATATCGGTCCGCCCGAGCCGCGCCACGAACGCCGTCGCGTTCTTCAGGTCGGGGCTTATCCGCACCTCGGTCACGGTGATCCGCGCATCTGCCAGCGCCGGGTCTCGGAATTGGCCGCGTAGAAAGATAGTGGACAGCACATGCCGTATCTCCTCCGATACACGCAGCTGGCGCTGGGTAGGGGGCTTGGCGGCGTTTTTGGCGGTGGCTTTGGTCATTTACGGAAGGCGAGGGCGCTGCCCTCGACCCGCTGGAACCATAGGCCCCAGACCCCGCAAACTAAATCCGACATTAATGCAATGGATGGATTGCAAAGGCTCCGCCTTTGCTGGGGTCCAGGGGCAACGCCCCTGGCCTTTCGCGCCGACCCTAGCCCGGCACCATCTCGATCTCGAAGCACTCCACCTGATCGCCCTCACGCAGATCGTGGTACCCCGCGAAGCTCAGCCCGCACTCATACCCGCGCGCCACCTCCCGCACGTCATCCTTGAAGCGCTTCAACTGGCTCAAATCGCCGTTATGGATCACGACACCCTCACGCAGCAGCCGCACGCCGCAGCCGCGCTTCACCACGCCCTCGGTCACCATGCAGCCAGCAACCTTACCTGTCTTGGTAATGTCGAACACTTTCCGTATTTCGGCGTACCCCAAGAAGTTCTCGCGCGCCTTGGGCGCAACCTTGCCCTTGACCATCGTCTGAATATCATCGGCCACGTCATAGATGATCGAGTAGTACCGGATATCGACGCCATCCCGGGTGGCCAACTCCTTCGCCTGCGACGTGGCGCGGACGTTGAATGCCACCACGACGGCGTCCGATGCGCGGGCCAGCTGGATGTCACTTTCGGTAATCTGACCCACGGCCGATAGCAGCACGCGGACCTTCACTTCCTCATGCGCCAGCTTCAGCACAGCGCCCTGAATGGCTTCGGCACTGCCCTGCACATCGGCTTTCACGACGATCGCGACTTCTTTCAGCTCACCGGCCACGGCGCGGGCCAGCATCTCCTCCAGCGTGCCACGGGCGGCGCTGATGCCAGCGCTGCTGCGGTCCTTCAGCTTACGCTGCCGGAACTCGCTGATCTCCCGCGCGCGGGCCTCGTTCTCCACCACGACGAACGGCTCGCCCGCGGTCGGCACCGCACTTAACCCCAAAATCTCCACCGGTGCAGACGGCCCGGCGAACTTGATCTGCTTGCCCTTATCGTCCAGCAGCGCCCGTACCCGGCCCCACTCGGCCCCGGCCACCACGATATCACCCTGATGCAGCGTGCCCTTTTGCACCAGCATCGTCGCCACCGGCCCCCGCCCACGGTCGAGGCGGCTTTCGATCACCGACCCCTCCGCCGTACGGTCCGGATTGGCGCGTAGGTCCAAGATTTCCGCCTGCAGCATGATGGCCTCCTGCAGTTTATCGAGGCCCGTGCGCTTCGTTGCACTGATCTCCACGTCCTGCGTATCGCCGCCCATTTCTTCCACCACGATCTCGTGGCTCAGCAGCTCCTGCCGGACACGGTTCGGGTTGGCGTCGGACTTGTCCATCTTGTTGATGGCCACGATCAACGGCGCTCCGGCGGCTTTGGCATGGCGAATGGCCTCGATCGTCTGCGGCATCACGCCGTCATCGGCCGCCACGACCAGGATCACGATATCCGTCACCGACGCACCCCGGCTCCGCATCGCCGTAAACGCCTCATGGCCCGGCGTATCGATGAACGTAATGCGTTGATGATTAGCGATCTCGACCTGATAGGCGCCGATATGCTGCGTAATGCCCCCGGCTTCACCGGCGGCCACATCCGTGCTGCGCAGCGCGTCCAGCAGGCTCGTCTTACCGTGGTCGACATGGCCCATGATGGTCACGACCGGCGCGCGGGGCTGCATATCGGTATCGACATCCTCCTCACCGTCGATGCCAATCTCCACATCGCTTTCGCTGACCCGGCGGCTGCGGTGGCCGAACTCCTCCACCACCAGCTCCGCCGTATCGGCGTCTAGCACCTGTGTGACCGTCGCCATGACGCCCATTCGCATCAGCGCCTTGATGACGTCCGGCACGCGCGCGGCCATCCGGTTGGCGAGTTCAGATACCGTAATCGCCTCGGGCAGCACCACGTCGCGCACGACCTTGACCTGGTCAGCCCGTAGCGCCTCCAGCTCCTGCTGCCGGCGCTCCCGCTCCCGCTGCCGGCGTACGCTCGCCAGACTGCGCGACTTATCGTCATCACCCTCAATCGCGGCCAGCACGTCAATCCGGCCTGCACGCCGGCCGGGTTCACCGACCTTTTTCACGACTGGGACAGGCCGCTTGCCGGGAAGCACCAATCCGCCCGGACGACGGCGCGGCGCGTCCTCATCCTCCGGCCGGGTGGGCTTCAGGCGCAGCGTTTCGACCGGGCCGGCCGGTGTTGCCGTGCGCACAGGTGGGGCGCCTGGCGCACGGGCGACAACCGGGGCAGCCGTCGCCGGGGCAGCCGCTGCAGCCTCGGCCGCCGCAGCCTCGGCCCGGGCGCGAGCCTCGTCCTCGATCTGGCGACGCTTGGCCTCCTCGGCCGCCTTGCGCGCATCGTCCTCACGTCGGCGGTTTTCTTCCGCGGCAGACAGGATCGAGATCTTCTCCTGCTCGCGTTTCTCTTCTTCACGCTTGGCTTGGTCCTTGACCTGTTCGGCCAGAACGCGCTGCCGCACGGCAATTTCGGTCGCGGTCAGCGCACGTCCAGCACCTGCCGCAGGGCGACCGGCCACAACGGGCTTGGGCGGCGCACCGGGTACGACGGGCGCAATCGGCGCGGGACCGGTCGGCGCGGGCGGTGCCAGCGTTGTCCGCTTCTTTTTGACCTCGACCTGCACGACTTTGGAGCGGCCATGGCTAAAGCTTTGGCGCACGGACCCGCCGTCGACTGTCCGCCCCACATCGCCGCGCCCAACGGGGCGTAACGATAGCCGCCCCTTCGCCGTGTCCTGATCGCTACCGCCGTCGCTCATGCACCCGCCTGTTCACCTGTCGCCGGCTGCGGACTAATGCCCGCCAGCCGTGTAACCTCAATTCCCAGCGCCTCGGCCAATCGGCCCTGCGCCACTGCCACGTGCACAACATGGTCCCGGCCAAACACCGCTCCCAGGGCCGCGGCCGATAGCGGGGCCGCCACCGGCACGTCACGCACGCCACTCAACAACCGCGACCGCTCATCACCGCTGCCGTCCCACGCCTGGATGACGATCCCGACGCGCCGGGATTGCAGCCATTCGCGAGACTTTTGAAACCCCGCCACCGCCTGTCCGGCACGCCGGGCCAGGCCCAGCAGCTCCGTCACCCGCCGAGCCAGTCCGACCTGCACGACCTCCAACAGGTCCGCCGGCACAGTCACCTGTCCACGCGCAGCCCGGGCAAACGCGCCCTTGGAACGGGCGGTTACTAGCACATCCCGCCGCGCACTCAACCAGATTCCCCGTCCGGGCAGCTTTGCAAGCAGGTCAGGGGTCACGATCCGGTCCGGGGACACGACAAACCGGATCATCCGCGCCCGGTACTCCCGCTCCCGCGTTACGATGCAGCGGCGTAGCGGGCCGGTTTCTGGCTCGTCCTCGTCTGCCGGCTCCGGCGTGTCCGTGTCCGGCGTCTCAGTATCCGGCGTCTCAGTATCCGGCGTCTCAGTATCCGGCGTGTCGCTACTCGGCATCTGGCTCCGGTTCCGCCACAACCGGCGCGCCCTCCTCACCAAACCAATGGGCGCGGGCGGCCATGATGACCTGGTTGGCCGTGTCCTCGTCCATGGCGTCGGCACCCACGATCTCCACCAGCTCGTCGGACGCCAGATCGGCCAAATCGTCCAGCGTCTTCACGCCCTTTTCGCCCAGTTGCACCAGCATCTGCGGCGTAATCACCTCGATCCCGGCAATGTCGTCCGACACACCGAGCGAGACGCGTTTTTCGTTCATCTCCTCATCGCGCCGGCCCAAATACGCCTGTGCCCGGCGGATCAACTCGTCGGCCACACTCTCATCAAAGCCCTCGATTTCGGCCAGTTCTTCGGGCGCTACATAAGCGAGTTCTTCGATGGACGAAAAGTCTTCCGTCACCAGCAGGCCGGCGATCACGTCGTCTACGTCCAGCGCCTCGACGAACAGCCCCGTTTTGCGACGGAACTCTTCTTGGCGGCGCTCGCTCTCCTCGGCCTCCGTAAGAATATCGATGTCCCACCGGGTCAGCTGGCTCGCCAGCCGCACGTTCTGGCCGCGGCGTCCAATGGCGAGCGATAGCTGCTCGTCCGGTACCACAACCTCGACGCGCCCGGCTTCCTCATCCATCACGACCTTCGTCACCTCGGCCGGGGCCAGGGCGTTCACGACGAACGTTGCATGCTGGCTGGACCAGGGGATGATGTCGATCTTCTCGCCCTGCAACTCCTGCACGACGGCCTGCACCCGGCTGCCGCGCATACCGACGCAGGCGCCCACGGGGTCGATCGACTGGTCGCGGCTGATAACCGCCATCTTGGCCCGGCTGCCAGGGTCGCGTGCTACGGCCTTGATCTCAATAATGCCGTCGTAAATCTCCGGCACTTCCTGCGCAAATAGTTTGGCCAGGAATGCCGGGTGGGTCCGGCTGAGGAAGATCTGTGGGCCGCGCACCTCATCGCGCACGTCATAAATGTAGGCCCTGACGCGATCGCCATTACGAAAGCTTTCGCGCGGGATCAGCTCGTCGCGGCGTAGCAGGGCTTCGGCCTTGCCAAGTTCCACCATCATGTTTCCGTATTCGGTCCGCTTGACGATGCCGTTCACGATCTCGCCGATGCGGTCCTTGAACTCATCATACTGCTTCTTGCGCTCATACTCGCGCACGCGCTGGACAATGACCTGCTTGGCGGTTTGGGCGGCGATGCGGCCGAAATCGATCGGGGGTAGCGGGTCGATCAGATGGCCGCCAAGCTGAATGTCCGGCTGGAATTTACGGGCGATGTGCAGCGGGATCTGGGTTTCCTCGTTCTCCACCACCTCGACCGCTTCCGTCCAACGCGACAGGCGCACGTCGCCTGTCTTTTTGTCGATCGTGGCGCGGATGTCCTTTTCCATACCGTATTTGGCGCGGCCGGCCTTTTGGATGGCCTGCTCCATCGCCTCCAGCACCTCATCCCGCTCAATCGACTTTTCGCGGGCAACGGCGTCGGCGACCATCAACAGCTCGGGACGGGAGACGGAGGTTTCCATGCTTTTATCCTTAGCTCGCCAGCGTGGGGCCGGCAGTGGCAGCGATCAATTCATCCGTAAGCATCAGCTTCGCGCGGCGGATGTCACCCATTGGCAGGGCGACGTCCGCATCCTCGACCCGCAGGCGGACCGTTTCGGCATCCGCACCAAGAATGGCACCCGTAAAGCGGCGGCGGCCGTCGACAGGCATCAGCATCTCCACCCGCGCCTGGTGCCCGGCGAAGCGGAGCCAGTCCTTCAGCCGGGTCAACGGGCGGTCGATGCCGGCGCTGCTGACCTCTAGCGTCCATGCGCCGGGGAGCGGATCGTCCACGTCCAGCATGGCGCTGACCTGATGGGTAATGTTCTCACAGTCGCTTACGGTAATAAGCGCACCATCCGCCCGGTCGGCCATAACCTGCACCGTTGGGCGTTCGCGACCCAGAATTAGCACGCGTACCAGCTCGTACCCCATATGCAATAGTGTGGGGGCGATCGTGGCGGCGATGCGGGCTTCTAGGCCCGAGTGGTTCGGCTCATCCGCGGCTGCGGGGCGGGACATAGTAATGGTTTCCAAACAAAAGGGGCGGCCTGTGAAGGCCACCCCCGATTAAGGCCGGATAGGTAATACAAAGGAGATATACCGGTCTGGCTACCGTGCTGCAAGGGCCGGGACGGGCGTCAGCGAGTTGGCGCTCCATCGCCGCAACGCCAATTGGGCCGGACGTTCAACCAGCCAGTAGGCCGCAAGCGTGGCTGGGAGGAGCAGGCTGATGAACGCCGGCACGAGCCAGGGCAGCGTCACCAATGCACCGGTCAGCACCAGCACGGGGTAGTGGATCAAGTACATCGCGTAGGATCCCCGGCCCACTGCCTGTAGCACCCGACCGGCCAGCAGCCGTACGCCGGCACCCTTGCCGGCATACAGGCTTGCGATCAAGGCCGGAATACAGGCAACCACGACCAGGTCGGGCGCACCGACGCCTAGCAACAGCACTACGAGCGCGGCCACAACCGCCACCACACCCCGGCGCGCGACCAGGGCCCACACACGCCCATCTTGCAACGCTCGCCACGTCAGCAGTCCAACGCTGAACTCGCCGAGGCACCGCATGGCCGGCAACAAACTCCAATTCTGATGCAAATCGAGCGCGCCGCGTTGCCCAGGCCCATTGGGTGACAGCTCGACCGCTGCCACGACGAGCGCAACCGCACCGGCCAAGCCCAACCACGCGACGCCGGGCCCACGGCGTAGTGCCACACCGCCCAATAACGGAAACATGGCATAGGCCAGCATCTCCGTACTGACCGACCACGCTGGTACGATCGCGGTCTGACTGAAACCCCAACTCTGAACGAGCAAAAGATTGGTCAGCACCATGCGCGGCCAAAACTCACCCGTATGCCGGACCGCGCCGTCCAACAGCAAAATGGCCAGCACGGCTGCATGCAGCGGCCATACGCGCGCCACCCGGCGGCTCATGAAATCGAGGTACTCCCGCACCACAGGCCACCCCGTGCGCTGGCCCACAAACCACGTACCGTAGCCGACTGCCATGACGAAGCCGCTCAACACAAAAAACACGTCAACCGCCAGATAGCCATGCAGCTCCAGTCCCATCAGGACCTCGTCCACCGGGCCCAGGCGCAACAGCAGATGGTGTCCGACAATGACCATCGCGGCGATCCCACGCAGACCGGTCAGCGCGCCACCGAGTTCAGTTTTGTAAGCCAACGAAGACACCATCACACCGGGCAGGCCAATCCCGTCCGCGTGAATGTCCAATAAAGCGGGGTTCGCCCGGCAAGGATCGCCTTTGCCTCATACCGGGTTGGCGGCCAGCCGGTTGGCCGGCTTGTCGCAGGGGGCGGCGCGTTGAACAGGTTCTGCATCGCCATAACCTCCTGCACCCACGACTGATACGTGGGATCGTCCGTAGCCACACGCCAAGCACCACCCGGACGCAGAACCCGCGCAACGAGAGCCACCTGTCCGGGATGTACAAATCTACGTTTAGCATGGCGTGACTTCGGCCAGGGGTCAGGAAACATCAGGAAAACCTGATCCAAACACGCCGGCGGCAGAGATCGTAGTAGAATACGTGCGTCATCGTCCCAAAGACGTAAGTTAGTCGGAATTTGTAGATCGATCCGGGAGAGCATTGAACATATTCCGGGCTCGAATACTTCACATGCTATCAGTCCGAAGTGGGGATCGGCAGTTACAAGCGCGAATGCATGCTCGCCACCACCAAACCCAATTTCTACACCCAGCCGGGTCGGCAGACCGGGAAAAACGGCCAACGGGTCCTGCCCCAGCGGATAACGAAGCTGCGGCAGCAGCATGTCGAGTAGTTCCTGCTGCCGCGGCCGTAGCGTGTGACCCTGCAACCGCCCGTGCAGCCTGTCATCGGGCGGGCGTACGGCCATGGGTTAGCGGCTGAACGCGCTCTTTAACGCCGGTACCAAATCCGTCCGTTCCCAGGTGAACGTACCCAGATCCTCGTCGGGCGTACGTCCAAAATGGCCATAGGCGCTGGTGACTGCATAAATCGGACGGTTCATGCGCAAATGCTCGCGAATACCCCGGGGACTGAGGTTCATCAGCTCTCGCAAGACACGCTCCAACCTCGCCTCGTCCACATCGCGACCGGTGCCGTCAAGGTCAACATAGACACTAAGCGGGTGCGACACGCCGATGGCGTAGCTGATTTGCAACGTACATTTATCGGCCAGGCCAGCGGCGACCACGTTCTTGGCCAGGTACCGGCAGGCGTAGGCGGCGCTGCGATCGACCTTGGTTGGATCCTTACCACTAAACGCGCCGCCACCGTGGGGTGACGCACCACCATACGTGTCGACAATGATCTTGCGGCCCGTCAAACCGGCGTCGCCATCGGGGCCGCCGATCACGAACTTGCCCGTTGGGTTTACGTAGAACTCGTCATCCTTCGGCATCCAGCCCGGCGGTAGGCTGCTGGCGACCAACGGGTGCAGCATCGCCTTGATGTCGCGCTGGTCCATACCCTCGTCATGCTGCGTGCTGACGACGATGCTGGTAGCGCCCACTGGCTTACCATCGACGTAGCGCAGCGTGACCTGGCTTTTGGCGTCGGGCTGCAGACCGGCAACAGTGGGGTCGCCGTTCTTCCGCAACTCACTCATCCGGCGCAGAATCAGGTGCGCGTAATGCAGTGGTGCCGGCATCAGTTCCGGCGTTTCAGTGCAGGCATATCCGAACATGATACCCTGATCGCCGGCACCCTCATCCTTGTTGTTCGCACTGTCGACACCCGCGGCGATATCCGCGCTTTGCGCATGCAAATGGCAGTCGATAATCGCGTTGCGCCAGCTGAATCCGGCCTGATCGTAGCCGATGTCGTGAATCGCCAGCCGCGACAAATGCGTCAGCAGCTCCGGCGTGACCGTATTCGGCCCCCGCGTCTCACCAGCCAGCACGACGCGGTTGGTCGTGACCAGCGTCTCACAGCCAACGCGGGCGTACGGATCGGCGGTCAAAAACGCATCGAGCACGGTGTCGCTGATGCGGTCTGCTACTTTGTCAGGGTGCCCTTCCGAGACGCTTTCGGACGTGAACAAGAATTCGCCTTTGCTGCGCATGGATTTTTGCTCGTGTCGCAGGGGTTAAGCGGCACCCGCGGTGATGCCGGTCCGGCTGATTGCCAGGGTCGGGCGGTGTGTGACGGATCGGGGGGGGTGGGTCAAGTTGAGAGGGCTGGCGTGGCTGTTGCCGCCTGCCGCGATAATGCCCGGCGAGGGACCTCACCAGCCCTATTCCGCAGCATCAGTCTATCTGCGCGAAGACGGGCGGCCCCACGTGGCTATGCAGACGGGCGTAAACGAGGGCTACGTTCTGCACCAATACGGTACAACTGCGTACGGCTTATACGGTGTCAAACGCGATTTATCCAATGCGCCTCGGTGTTCGGCGCAGCTGGTGCAACGGACAAGCTGAGCCGAACGGCTTCGCCAACATTCGTGCGGCTTGGAAACACGATTACGCCGCCGGCAGCCCCAGAACGTCCCGCATCGTGTAAAGCCCCGCCGGGCGACCCTGCGCCCAGACCGCTGCCCGTACCGCCCCGGCCGCAAATACACGCCGATTAAACGCCTCATGACTAAGCACGATATGCTCGTCATACCCGGCAAAGATCAGCTCGTGCTTGCCAATAACCTGTCCACCCCGCAACGAAGCGAAGCCGATACCCCCCGCCGGGCGCGGCCCCGTATGGCCGTCGCGCCCCCGGATCGCGACGTCGGCCAGATTCTGCCCGCGCCCAGCCGCTACCGCCCGTCCGAGCCCGATCGCCGTGCCGGATGGCGCGTCCACTTTACCCCGGTGGTGCATCTCTGTGATTTCGGCGTCGTAATCCCGGGCCGACAACGATGCCGCGGCCCGTTCCGCCAGCGCCAATAGCAGCGTGACCCCGGGGGCAAAGCTGGGTGCAAAGACCACCGGTACGTGGCGCGCAGTATTCTGGATCAACGCCTCGTCTTCGAGGGAAAGACCCGACGTTCCCAGAATCCAGACCGCCCGGCCAGCAGCAAGCGCGGCGGCGTGAGCCGGTATTGCTTCGGAATGGCTGAAATCCAACACCGCGTCACTTTTGCGGGCCAGCGTTACTGGGTCGTTTAAGATCCGGTCCGGGACATGGCTTGATCGTCCTGGATGAATTGGCGGCCCGCCCGCGGTGTGGCCTGCAACCTCGATCTCTTCGGCGAGCAGGCGGCCCATCCGCCCCGTGCGGCCCAACACACCGATGATCATGCCGCAGCCAGCTTCCGATACAGGTCGGCATAAGCGCGCGCCGGGCCCGCCCAACCAAAATTCGCCGCCATCGCGTTCTTTTGCAAGCTCGCCCAGACCTCCGGATACGACCATAGTCGCAACGTTCGACGGATCGCGCTGGCCAGGCCGTCGGCCGTGACCGGCGCAAACTGCACGCCGGTTGCGACGCCCGCAGACAGCGCAGCCGTGTTTGCGTCGATCACCGTGTCCGCCAGCCCGCCGACCCGCGCAACCACTGGTATAGCCCCATAGCGCAACGCACAAAGCTGCGTCAGCCCACACGGTTCAAACCGCGACGGGACCAACAGGGCATCGATGCCGGCCTGCATTTGATGCGCCACCGCTTCATCGAACCCAAACATGGCCGCGACCCGGCCGGGATTGGCGGCAGCAGCGTCGGTCAGGCGCTGCTGGATCGCAGTTTCGCCCGTACCGAGGACAGCTAGCTGCGCGCCCCCGGCCAGCAACGCCGGCAGCGCATCCACCAGTACGTCCATGCCCTTCTGTTCGGTAAGCCGGCTGACGACGCCAAATAGCGGGGCCGCCGCGTCCGGCTGCAATCCCATCTTGGCCTGCAATGCCGCCTTGTTGCGCCCGCGCCGGCGTAGCGTGTTGGGCCCAAACGGAGATGCAACCGCCTTGTCCCGCGCCGGGTCCCATTGCACCCGGTCGATGCCATTCAGGATGCCCGATAGCACGCCTGCCCGGTCACGCAGCAACCCGTCCAGGCCCGCCCCATGCTCCGGCGTCTGAATTTCGGCCATGTACGTGGGCGACACCGTCGTGATCCGGTCCGACAGACGCAACCCGGCCTTTAGCATGCCGATTCCGCCAAAATATTCGATGCCATCAACCGTAAACAGCGCTGGCGGCAGCCCCAGCGCGCCCAGCAGTTCGGCCGGAAACCGGCCCTGAAACGCAAGATTGTGGATGGTAAAAACCGTACCTGGACGGGGCGCATCAGTAAAATAGGCCGGCAGCAGACCCGTCTGCCAGTCGTGCGAATGCACCACCGCCGGCACCCACCCCGGCACCGCCCCCTGCCCGATTCGCGCGCCCATTTGCGCCAGGGCAGCGAACCGCTGCGCATTATCGGGCCAATCGGCACCATCCCGGTCGGCGTATGGCGTGCCCATGCGTTCGTACAGATGCGGCGCGTCCAGCACAAACAGGGTGTTCGGACCGGCGCGACCTAGCAGCAGTTTGGCCGGGCCGCCCATCACGATCTCCTCCAACACGCACACGGCCTTTTGCAATGCCCCGATCACGGCGGGGTAGCCGGGCAGCAATGTCCGGACCTCGATCCCCTCGGCCAGCAATGCCTGGGGCAGCACACCCGTTACGTCCGCCAGGCCCCCGGTTTTGATGATGGGGTAGAACTCGGACGCAACAGCCAGAACGCGCATCAGTGGGCAAGCCGATCGATCATAGGTTGGGTAATCAGGCACACGCCCCGCTCACTTCGACGGAACCGGGCTGCGTCCAGCACCGGATCGGCACCCACCACCAGGCCCGGCGGGATGCGCACGCCACGATCGACCACGACCTTCGACAGCCGGGCACCGCGGCCTACATCGGCATAGGGCAGCACGACCGCACCGTCGATTTCCGCAAACGAATGCACGTGTACGCCCGTAAACAACAACGACCGGTTAACCGCCGAACCCGACACGATGCAGCCGCCCGACACCAGCGAACTAATGGCCCGGCCCCGGCGCTCATCCTCGTCATGGATAAACTTGGCCGGCGGCACGATTTCGCCATACGTCCAGACCGGCCAGTCGCGGTCATACAAATCCAGGCCGGGTACGAAATCGGTCAGGTCGATATTGGCCTCCCAATACGCATCGACCGTACCGACGTCGCGCCAATACGGCACCGTTTCCTGGAACGACCGCACGCATGACCGCGCAAACCGGTGCGCTACCGCCTTACCACCCGCCACGATAAAAGGGATAATGTCCTTACCAAAATCATGGCTGGATGCCGGGTCGGCTGCGTCGCGACGCAACTGGTCGATCAGGAACGCGGTCTCAAACACATAGATACCCATGCTCGCCAACGCATGATCCTGGTCACCGGGGATCGAGGGGGGGTGGGCCGGCTTTTCCAGGAACGACACAATGCGGTCCTGCGCGTCCACACCCATGACGCCGAATGCTGTCGCCTGCGCCAACGGCACCTCCAGACAGCCGACCGTGACGTCCGCCCCCTGCTGCACATGCTGCTGCAACATGTATTCGTAGTCCATTTTGTATACGTGATCACCTGCCAGCAGCACGATATAGCGCGGGGCGTAGCCTTCGATGATGTCGATGTTTTGAAACACCGCATCGGCTGTGCCGGAGTACCAGCCAGCAATCCCCTCCGCCATGCGCTGACTGGCCGGCAGGATGTCGAAACTCTCATTGCGTTCCGGGCGGAAGAAGTTCCAGCCGCGTTGCAGGTGGCGGATCAGGCTATGCGCCTTGTACTGCGTAGCGACACCAATGCGCCTGATGCCAGAGTTCAGGGCATTGCTCAGGGCAAAGTCGATGATCCGCGACTTGCCGCCAAAATAAACGGCCGGCTTGGCGCGTATATCCGTCAACTCCATCAGCCGGCTGCCCCGCCCGCCCGCCAAGACATAGGCCATCGCGTGACGCGCGAGCGGCTCCGCCTTCATGCCTGCGAACTCCCGGTGGGCACGTTCCAGATATCGGACGCATATTCGGCGATCGTCCGGTCGGAGCTGAACCAGCCAATCCTTGCCGTGTTGTTGATCGCCGCCTGCCACCA
>JAYVTX010000136.1:0-11674 GCA_043788425.1 Rhodospirillales bacterium | reverse complement strand
TTCAAGTGGGTTCTGCCGGTGCTGGGCCTGTACACAGTGGCCCTGGTACTGGTGCCGGTGTGGTTCGGCCGGTGCCGAGTAGGTTGGGGCGTCGCGGTGGTTGCGGCATTCGCGTTTTTCTGGCGGGCAGAGTTCGTGCCCGGCACCAGCCCCGCCGCGTTCGCAGGCCCGCAAACCATCATGGCCCCGGCCGGCCTGGGCGGTATTACCGGCGCGATGCGGGTGGCGGCCGCGGGCGGCTTCACGGCGCTGTATCAGACCGAGTTCGACCTGATCGCTGGCGGCACTGCCTGGGCAAACGGCCGTTCGTTTAAAACTCAGCCCGTACCCGGCGGCTTGCTGCTGGTCCCCCTGCGCCCGCTGCCTGCCGGGCCTGCCACCGTGACATTCCCTGCCGTAATCCTGCTGGACACTGCCGTACCCCCGGTTATCGGCCGCCAGGAAATCCGGTTTGCGCTCCCAGTGCAGTGGGGCTGGCCCGGCCGCACATGGCACCGGTTACAGCGGTGGCGGGCCCGCTGACCGGGCCGATCCATTCTCGTTCCGGCATCGCGAAATCACACAAATCGCTTATGCGACTCACAGGCGTGTGATATGTCCGGACATGCTTCCCAAAACACCGTTGCCACTCTCGGAAACCATTCCGTGCGACGTTCTGCTGACCCTTAAACAGCAGTACGGGCTGCGGCCGGAATCAGTCATCGCCCTTGGTGGCGGCCATCAGTCAGACGCATTCCGGCTCGATTGCGGCAGCCAGAATGTCGTGCTCAAGCTGGGCCCGGACTGGCGGTCTTCCGCGGAGCTGGAGTGGTCGTACCGGGCTGCCGAACATGTGGCCCAGACGATCGCCGTTGCCGCCGTGCCACTGCGTACGACAGCCAAGGCGCGGGTCACGCGCGTGCGGGGCCGCCCCATGACGGTGTGGCCCTACGTCGACGGCCGGGCCATCGATGTAACTAGTGCGCGGGAGTGCGATCTCACGGCGGTGATCCTCGGCCGTATGCAGGCGCGGCTGGTCACATGGCAAGGCGCCGGTACGCGTCCGGCTACATCGCCCGCGGCACTTGCCATGCGCCGGCCGGCCCGCGTGCCGGAGGCGTTGCGCGACACCGGGTTAGACCGCTGGCTGTCCCGCTGGCGGGCGCGGCAGGACCGGCTGCAGGGACCGATGCACGGCGATTTCTGGGGCAATAATGTCCTGTTCGACGGACGCCGGATCGCGGCCGTCATCGACTGGGACGACACGCGGGTGGGTGCCCTCGACCGGGAACTTGCCTGGGCCGTGTGGGAGTTTTGCGGCGACCCCGCGCTGGCCGCTATCGACGAGGCCAAGGCACGCCGGTTCCTGGGCCGTTATGCGGCGGGCGGCGGCCCGGTACCGATCACAGACCGCTCGTTCGTAATGCCCCTCATCCGCGAGCATCTGCGCTATGAAGCGCTGCGCGCCCTCGGCGCAGCCGAGCAAGGTGAGCCGGTGGACGACGCCTACGTTGCAAGCGCCATTCGCGCCTTCGGTGCCTTGCGTGGGCAATCGATCGGGCCCGCCGCTCGGTCGCGCCGGCCCCGCCATAAACTTGAGTAGATTGGCAATCGACCAAGTCGCGCCGCCGTTCGGCATCACCGTCTGTGGCGTGGCGGAGCTGGAGGGTCACTGCAACACCAGGGCCAGCCACGTGCTGTCGATCCTGGACCCCGGGCATCCCGTGCCCGAGGCATTCGGCGCATTCGGCGAGCATGAGAAGCTGGAATTGCGATTCCACGACATTATCGAACCCCGGCCGGGCAGACTGGCGCCGGAGCCCAAGGACATCGAAGCCGTGCTCGCATTCGGGCGGGATATGGATCGCGCCACCCATTTGCTCGTCCATTGCTTTGCCGGCGTCTCCCGCTCGACCGCATCGATGGCCCTGATCCTGGCCCAAGCCATGCCGGACATGGCCGAAGATGCCGTGCTGGAGCTGGTGCATGGCATCCGGGAGAAGGCGTGGCCGAACCTACTGATGATGGAGTTTGGCGACGCAATCCTTGGCCGCAAAGGCCGGCTAGTCGATGCTACCCACGCCCTGCATCGCCTGCAACTTGACGTCCGTCCGCACATTGCCGAGTTCATGATCGGCGAAGGCCGGCAGCGTGAGGTGGACGGTGCCCGCCACCACCGAATGCTTGGGCGGGCAGCCTCACTCACCACTGCGCGCGCCACTATCCCGTGATCGCATCCATTCGCCGTTGAGCGGGCATGGCAGCCACCGGCCCATCGACCGCTTCGGCCACCCAGGCCACGCGTCCATGTGTGCCGCACGCGCCGCAAACAGCCGTCCAGGAGGGCTGAACAGTGCTGCATACGCCGCAACGCCAAACCGGGTCCGGATCCGCGGACGATTCGGCCCGTAGAGCCTCCTGCGTCTCCGCCCCCTGGCCATCCAGCTCGGCCGCATCGGCCATCAGCACGTACATCCGTCGCTGGTTCAGGCCACCCTTCTGCGCCGCGTCCAGCTCGCGCCGTGCCTCGGTCGACAGGCCGGCTGCGATGGCCGCGCGCGCCAGTATCAGCCGGCTCTCCACATGGCCAGGGTTTGCCGTCGCCAATTGCCGGGCCGCTGCGACCCGCTTCAACTTGTCCGTATGCGGGGCCAGCGCCAGTTCGGCCAGGTCGGGGTGCGGCTGGCGGGACCAGGCGCGGGCGATCACGGCCTGCGCCGCCTTCTCCCGCCCGGCCTGACGCAGGCGGGTGGCGTAGGCTATTGCGGCGGGTGGCAGGGCGGGATCAGCATCAAACGCCTGTTTTGCAAGCTTTATGGCCTGTCCCGGGTCCGTTTCCGCATTGGCGGCAGCGGTGGCCAGCGCCGCCCGGCCGTCATCGGCCAAGGATAGCGCGTCCCTGAATTGGCCGGTCTTTAACGCAAGCTGCCGCCGCTCCTGCCGGATCCAGGCACCGCCGGGGTACGCACCCTCGGCACCCAAGGCCGCCTGTTGCGCCGTGGCCCAATCCTGCTGCCCGGTCGCAATCTGCATCAGGCCGCGATGGCCCAAGAACGCCCCGCCCTTGGTTTCGGATAGCTGCTTGAAAACCTCGGCCGCCTTGTCGTCGTTGCCGGCCTGCCGATGCGCTTGCCCCGACAGCAGCAACGTCAACGGCGTGGCACCCAGCAGCTTGCGGCTACGCTCCGCCTCGCGCCGGGCAGCATCTGGGTCATTCGCGGCCAGGGCGACCAGGGCACGGGTGACGGCCGTCTCTCCACTTTGGCGGCGCATGCGGCGGTTGATCCGGGCTAGGCGTCGCGGTGCGGCAACTAGGTGCGAGAGCAGCCGACCGACGCCGTAAAGTATCAAAAAAAGCAGCGCCAGCATCGTCAGCGCAACCGGGGCCGACATGTCAAAGCTATACGCACCGATCGTGCCCGAAACCATGCCCGGCAGCCCAGCCACCCACCACGCGCCGGCCACCGCCAACGCTGCCAGCAGGACAAATAATAGAACGTTCAGCATCAGCCGCGCGCCATCTGCGCCAGCGCCGCGCGGGCATCCAGCACACCCTGCGCCTGCCCAATCCAGTCATTCATCGCCGCGCGTGGCGGGCCGGACAGGCCCTGCAACGCCGCTAGTGCTGCGCCCAAATCGTTGCCGTCTAGCGCCCGGCGCGCCTGGGCCAGGGTGCCGGTAACCGGGTCCCCGACCAGCACGCGATCCCCCTCCCGCAACGAAATACTCTGCTGCGCGCGGGACCATAGCCGGTCGAGAAACGGCCGTTCACCGCCCGCATCCGGCACGCTGGCGCGCGTAGCGGCGGCCGCAGCCGCGCTAAAGGCCTGCTTCAGCGCAAAATCCGTCGGTGGTGCGGTGTCGGCATAGCGGGTCAGCGCCGGGGGTGCGCCGGCGATTATGCCCAGCTTCTGCCCGCCCTCCATTGCCGCCATGGCCGCCTGCGCCTGCGCGAATTTACGCGACGTGTCTGTCAGTGCGCCGACCTTTGCATCGACCTGCGCGCCCAACTGCGACCCAATCTGGTTCACGCGCGCTGTCGTTGCAGCCTCCGCCGCGGCCAGTTTGCTCGCGATTGCAGCATCGACCGTGGCACCCACCTGTCCCAGCTTTGCGTCGGCCGCGGCCACACGGGCATCGAGCGGCCTGACCTTACCATCGATCTTGGTGTCAACCTGGGCCACGCCCTGCTCGGCCGCCGCAACCCGGCGGTCCAGCGCCGAAAGCCGGCTGGCCACGTCACCCGATGGCGTGTCGGAACTGGTCGCCACGGCTGCGTCAGTCGGGGCGGTCACAGGCTTCTGCTCCAGGCTGGTCAGACGCGCCTCCACCGCCGCAACCTGCTTCTGCACGGGTGCCAGGTCCACGGACGACCGCTGCTCCAACGCAGCCGTACGAGTGTTTAGGGCATCAAACTTGGCCGCGAAATCCTCGCCCTGCGCGCCGCCCGGGGGGTGCGTGTACACGTACCAGCCGGCCGCCAGCAGAACGATGGCACCCAGTGCGTACAAAAGCGGCAGCCCGTCCGTCTTGCGGGCTACCGGCTCCACCCGGGCACGATCCAGCGTGGGCTGAACCGTCGTGGGCGGAACCGTCGTCGGGGGCTTCGGTGGCACCGGTCCAGTGTTTACCTTCGCGGGTGCCGGTTTGGGCAGGTCGGTGCCCGTGATCGTTGCCGGCTTGACCGGGACCGCCGGGCCAGGTTTGGCCGCAACGGGCGTCATACCGGATGCCGCAATGGGCATCGACATCCCGCCCGGGACAGACGGTGACGCGGGAGTGGCGGGGACAGGGTCGGTCATAGCAGTGCCAGTACACGTTCGAGCGTTGGCTTAGCTGACACACGCACGCTACGCCAGGGCAAGTGCGCGAGCGCTTGGGCTGCGGGCGGGCCGATCACGACAGCGTTAACATTCCGTAATGCCGCATGCAGGCCGGGCGGAAGTAACCGGGCAAATACCGCTGCCGTCAGCGCCGATAGGAATAGGGCGCTGTCGATCCCCGCGGTCGCCAAGCCATGCCGGGCGGCGGGCGGAAACACACGGACGGGCCGCGCGCGATACGCAATGCGGCGTAACACCCGGAACCCCGCCACGCGCAGATCGGTGGCCAACGCATGCCCCTGGCCCGCCCCGGCTGGCAGCAGCAGCGCGCCGCCCGGCGCACACCGCGCCCGCGCCAAGGCAACCAGCGCAGCGGCGTCGCCATCCGCACTCCATACCGTTGCGAACCCGGCCGCCCGCGCCCGCGCCGCCGTGCGGTCGCCCACCGCCAGCACCGGCACGTCCCGCCGTACGCCGGCCAGTGCGGCCAGCGCATTGCCACTCGTCAGCAGCACCGCGTGGCACGCTGTCACCCGCACCACAGGTAGAGTTTGAATTATCAGCATCGGCGCAAGCACCGGCTGCCACCCCAGGGCGTGCAGTACGGCCGCCGTTTCGGTCGCATCGGGTTCCGGCCGGGTTACCAGGATCCCGGCACGCGTGTCAGCCAAAGATGTCCCGCGGCGAGTCCGCGCGCAGACTTGCGCCAAGCGCCGCCCCCATCCGCGCAGCATCTGCTGCTGCACCGGCCAGCGTGCGCTTCAGTAGGAATGTCCCATCCGCCCGCGCGACCAGACCCGTCAGATGCAACGCGCCGCCATCCAATAGCCGGGCATAGCCGCCGATGGGCGTCCGGCACGACCCATCAAGCGACGCCAGTAGCGCACGCTCGGCCGTGGAAACCGCCCGCGCCTCCGGATCCTCGATCCCGGCCAGCAGGTCGCGAAGTGAAAAATCATCGGCGCGGATCGTGATGCCGACGATGCCCTGCCCTGCTGATGGCACCATAATTGCCGGGTCGAGCGGCAGAATCTGCGCCTCCGTCTCCAGCCCCAGCCGGCGTAAGCCCGCCAAGGCCAGCAGGCTTGCATCGCAGTCGCCACGCGCCACTTTCGCCAGCCGGGGCTGCACGTTGCCACGTAGCAGCGCCATCGTCAGGTCGGGTCGGGCGTGCAGCAACTGCGCCTGCCGCCGTAGCGAGTTGGTGCCGATCACCGCATGAGCCGGCAGTGCATCGAGCGGCGAGCCACTGCCGTCCCCACAACGCGGCCCCAGCACCAGCACGTCACGCGCATCTTCCCGCCGCAGCGTACACGCCAGCGCGATGCCCGGCGGCAACTCCGTCTCCAGATCCTTTAGACTATGCACCGCAAAATCGATGCGGCGGTCTAGTAGCGCCTCGTGAATTTCTTTGCTGAACAGCCCCTTGCCGCCAATATCCGACAGCCGCCGGTCCTGCACCCGGTCGCCGGTGGTGCGGATGACGTGCTGCTGAAACACCTGGTCGTGTACCAATCCGGGGGCCAGCACCGGGCAAAACTGCGCCAGCAAGGACAAGAACAGCCGCGTCTGCGTCAATGCCAGCGGCGACCCGCGTGTCCCCACCCGCAACGGCAGGCTGCGCGTATGGTGCATGGTGCGCGGTGTTTGCAGGTCCAGCGCGGGGTGTGCGTCAGGCATCGGAACGTCCTATGAGGTCGTGCGACATGAGAAAAGGCTAACCCGATTGGCGGTGGGACCCCTCGCGCATCCCGTACTTGGTATCGAGTCGTCATGTGACGAGACTGCGACAGCGGTCCTGGCCCCGGATGGGACGATCCTGGCGGAGGCGTTGCTGAGCCAAGACGACCATGCAGCCTATGGTGGCGTGGTGCCGGAAATCGCCGCGCGCGCCCATCTGCATGCGTTGCCGGGGCTGGTTACGCGCGTGCTGGACCAGGCGGGACTGGGCATACGGGACCTTGGCGGAGTGGCCGCCAGTTGCGGGCCGGGTCTGATCGGCGGGCTGATCGTGGGGGCGGGCGTGGGTAAGGGCATTGCACTGGCTGCAAACCTGCCATTCGTCGCCGTCAACCATCTGGAGGCGCACGCCCTAACCCCGCGGCTGCCATCACTGGGTGGGGCCGCGTTTCCCTACTTGCTGCTGCTGCTATCGGGTGGACACTGCCAATGCGTGGCCGTTGACGGCGTGGGCCAGTACCGGCGACTAGGCGGCACGATAGACGACGCGATAGGTGAAGCGTTTGACAAAGTCGGAAAACTGCTCGGCCTACCCTGGCCCGGTGGCCCGGCACTGGAACGGCTGGCCGCAACCCATACCGGCCCACATGCTGAACCTTTGCCCCGGCCCATGCTGCGGCGGCCCGGCTGCGATTTTAGCTTCTCCGGGCTGAAAACGGCCGTCGCGCAGCGTGTCGCGCGCGGTGACAGCCGGGCGGCCTTGGCGGCGGAGTTTCAGGCCGCGGTGGTGGACGTGCTGGCCGATCGTGCAGCCCACGCGCTAGACGCCATGCCCGGCGTGCAACTGATCGTCGTCGCCGGGGGGGTCGCAGCCAACGCCGCCATCCGCAGCCGCCTGACCAGCCTTGCCACCACACGGGGCGTGCGATTCCTGGCCCCGCCGCTCCGCCTATGTACCGACAACGCCGTCATGGTCGCCTGGGCCGGGATCGAGCGTTTGCGCCTTGGCCTATCCGACCCATTGGACACGGCCCCCCGCCCACGCTGGCCGCTGGCCGAGATGACGGCATGAACTACCGCCACGCCTACCACGCTGGCAACGCGTCCGACTGCATGAAACACGCGCTGCTGGTCTGGCTGCTGCAGGCGCTGATGCAAAAGCCCGCCCCTGTGTTCGTGCTCGACACCCATGCCGGGCTGGGCACGTACGATCTGCTGAACGGCCCGGCGATGCGCACCGGTGAGTGGCAGTCTGGCATCGCCCGCCTGTTGCACGAACCCCCGCCGGCGCTGGCCGCATATACGGGTTTGGTCGGTCGCCTCGGCCTATATCCCGGATCGCCCGCGATCATCCGGGGCCTGCTGCGCGAACGCGACCGGCTGGTGTGTTGCGAATTGCATCCCGAGGACGCGGGCACTCTCCGCCGCTGGGCCCTGCATGCCGGTCAGACCGGGGTCCATCTACGCGACGGCTATGACGCACTCGGCGCATTGCTTCCGCCCCGCCCGTTCGCCCGGGGGCTGGTGCTGATCGACCCGCCCTACGAACAGCCCGGCGAGTTCGATCGCGTTCTGACCGGTCTACGCACCGCCGCCGCGCGCTGGCCGCAGGGGGTGCTGGCGGCCTGGTACCCTATCAAACATCGTAGCCCGGTGACGACGTTTCACGAGGGCGTGCGCCTATCGGGCCTGACGGACACTGCGGTGGCAGAGCTGCATTGGCGCGAGCCGACCGACCCGCAGCGGCTGAATGGCTGCGGCCTGCTGGTTCGCAACGTACCCTGGGGCTTCCTCGACGCCGCGGGCCCGATCCTGGATGCGCTGCTTGACCGCCTCGGCACCCGCGAACCTGGTGAGGGCACGGCATTGTTCCGGCTGACCGATGAGTAACGTCGCAGTCGTCGGCGCAGGCGCATGGGGGACTGCCCTGGCAATCCATGCGGCGCGGGCTGGGCATGACGTAACGCTGTGGGCGCGTAATCCGGCGCTGCTTGCGGACGGGTTTAACCCGCGCCTACCAGGCTTTTCCCTGACCGGTGTGCGCGTGACCGGCGTGCTGCCCGGCCCGGCGGATGCGGTCCTGCTGGCCGTACCCACCCAGCATCTGCGCGCCGTTCTGACGGGATGGGCCCCCGCCGGGCCGGCCGTGCTGTGCATGAAGGGGATCGAGGCCGGGTCCTGCCTGCTGCCATCCGAAGTGCTGGGCACACTCCATTCCGGTACGGACGCCACGATCCTGACCGGTCCCAATTTCGCGCATGAGGTTGCCACCGGGCTACCCGCGGCGGCCGTCGTTGCAGGGGCTGGGCGGGACGACGTGATTGCAATCCTGGCCGGGCCGACCTTCCGGTTATATGGCAACGACGATCCGGTCGGCGCGCAACTGGGTGGCGCCGCCAAAAATGTCATCGCCATTGCCGCCGGGGTCGTGATGGGCATGGGCCTGGGTGAGAACGCCCGCGCCGCCCTCATTACCAGGGGGCTCGCCGAACTGTCCCGCCTGGTAGTATCGCAGGGCGGGCGGGGGGAAACCGTGGCGGGGCTGTCGGGCCTCGGCGACCTGCTGCTGACCTGCACCGGCGGGTCCAGCCGTAATTTTGCCTATGGGCTGGCGCTGGGATCCGGGCGCTTTGCCGGCGGCACTGGCGTTATCGAGGGTGTGACCACCGCCCCGGCCCTGGTTGCGCGCGCCGGCAGGGTGGACCTGCCGATCTGCGCCGCAGTCGCTGCCCTGGTATCCGGCCAGATCACCGTACGGGATGCCGTGGCGCAATTGCTCGCCCGGCCGCGGCGCGACGAATAATGCTGCGCGGCGTCATGACCGTTGGCGGCTGGACCATGATCAGCCGCGTGCTGGGCTTTTTACGGGACATGCTGATCGGCTACCTGGCCGGCGCTGGCCCGGTGGCGGACGCGTTTTTCGTCGCCCTCCGCGTCCCCAATTTGTTCCGCCGGTTGTTTGGGGAGGGTGCGTTCAACGCCGCCTTCGTCCCCGAATTCAGCGGCGTGCTCGCGACCGAGGGCACAGCCCACGCCCGCCAGTTCGCGCAGGAAACGATCGCCGTCATGGCATTCTGGCTGCTGATCCTCACGATCGTGGGCGAGATTTTCATGCCGCAGATCATGGGCGTCATCGCGTCGGGGTTTGCGCCAGATAAGCTCGCACTGACGGTCACCCTGGCGCGGATCATGTTTCCCTATGTCGTGCTGATTTGCCTGACGGCGCTGCTCTCGGGGGTGCTGAACGGCCTTGATCGGTTTGCGGCAGCGGCGGCGGCGCCCGTGGTGTTCAATGTGGTGTCGATCGCATCGATGCTGTTGCTAACGCCACTCGTGCCGACCGTCGGTCATGCGCTGGCCTGGGGCGTGACCGTGTCGGGCGTGTTGCAACTGGCGCTGCTGGTATGGTCCGTGTCCCGCGCCGGTATGCCGTTGCGTATTCCCCGGCCGCGAATGACTCCGGCCATGCGAAAACTGTTCCGCCGGATGGTGCCAGGGCTGCTGGGCGCGGGTGTCACGCAGCTGAACCTGACGGTCGATATCCTGATCCAGTCCTGGCTGCCGCCGGGTTCGGCGAGCGTGCTGTATTATGCCGATCGGGTCAATCAACTGCCGCTGGGTGTGATCGGCACCGCCGTGGGCACTGCGCTACTACCGCTACTGTCACGCCAGGCCCGGTCTGGGGAGGACGCCGCCGCGCGCGAAACCCTGTCCCGCGCGATCGAGATCACGATGGTTGTAACCATTCCCGCCGCACTGGCGCTGGGCGTTGTGGGCCAGCCGATCATGGCCGTGCTGTTTGGCCGTGGGGCGTTCGATGCACAGGCGGCGTTGCTCAGTTCGCAGTCGCTGGCCGCCTACGCCATTGGGTTGCCGGCGTTTGTGTTGCTGAAAGTGCTGGTGCCGGCGTTCTTTGCCCATGGCGATACCGGGACGCCGGTGCGGGTCGGGCTGGTGGCGATTGGGCTGAATTTGGTGCTGAACGTGCTGTTCATGGTGCCGCTGCAGCACATGGGCCCGGCGCTGGCGACCAGCATTTCGGCTATTGTAAACACGGTCGTGCTTGGGGTGATCCTGTCCCGGCGCGGGCGGTTATCGTTCGATGCGCAACTGCGCCGCCGGGTACCGCGCATGGCGCTGGCCGCGCTGGCGATGGCGGGCGCGCTGGTATCGGCGGAGCGGCCGGTATTCGCGTGGCTGGGCGATGGCGGCGGGCGGTTCGCGGCGCTGGCGTTGCTGGTGAGTGGTGGGCTTGCGGTTTATGCAGTGGTGGCGCAGGCGGTGGGGGCGGTTGATGCGCGCGGGATGCTGCGGCAGTTGCGGCGGCGCTAGTCCAGGGCGTAAGGCTCCCGCTATGCGAGTTCTGTGGTTGCTGGCCTGGGTACTTCTGTCGTCCAGCGCGTGGGCGCAGGAGCAGACCGTTCTGGCCGCCGCCAGCCTGACCGACGCGATGCGCGAATTGGGTCAGGCCTGGGCCGCCCGTGGTAACCCGCCGCCCCGCTTCTCCTTCGGCGCGTCCTCCGCCCTCGCCCGCCAGATCGAGCAGGGTGCGCCAGCCGATATTTTTGCCTCTGCCGATGAACCCTGGGCCGATTATCTGGACCAGCGCGGGCAGCTGGTCCCTGGCACGCGCACCAGCCCGATCGGCAACACCCTCGTCCTCATCGCACCAGCCGATCGGCCTGGCCCGATCGCGCTCGCACCCGGCGTCGATCTGCTGACCCGGCTGGGCCCCACTGGCCGTATCGCGATCGCCGACCCGGTCAGTGTGCCCGCCGGCAAGTATGCGCAGGCCGCGTTCGAGCAGCTCGGCATCTGGCCGGCGCTCACTACCAAGATCGCCCGGACGGAGACCGTGCGCAGCGCCCTGCTGCTGGTCGAGCGTGGGGAAACACCGCTCGGAGTCGTCTATGCCACCGACGCCGCCGCTTCGGCCGGTGTACGCGTGATCGGGACGTTTCCCGACGGCAGCCATCCGCCCATCACCTACCCGTTTGCGCTGACGCTGCACGGCAACACGCCGGCCGGGCGGGCGCTGCTGGCGTTCCTGACCGGACCAGACGCAGCACCCGTGTACCGCCGCCTGGGCTTCCGCGTCCGCGAGTGACCGGCCTGTCTGCGCCGGAGTGGGAGGCCGTGCGCCTCAGCCTGTCCGTTGCCGGGCGCAGCGTGCTGTTCGGACTGCCGGTCGC
>JAYVTX010000135.1:0-4320 GCA_043788425.1 Rhodospirillales bacterium | reverse complement strand
CCCTGGGCCTAAACTACAGGCCAGGCCCGTCCGGCAAAGCGAACCGCACGCTGACCGGGCAATGGTCCGACAGTTGCTCGCGTTGCGCCACCGGCTCTTTGTACACCAGCACCCGTAACGTATCCGGCCGCATCCACGCGCGGGCGGCGCCGCCGGCCAGGATGTGGTCGATGAACGCGCCGCCGCCCCAGCATGGCGACGCGTGACCCTCTGTCGCGCGCACGAGCGGGGCGGACGTGTTCAGCGCGGCCAGCAGCTCGTCCCGATCTTCCATGCGGCGGTTGAAGTCGCCGAGGATGACGAACGGCACTCCCTCTGCCCGGCGCTGCGCGATCCAGCCCTGCAACGGGGCGATCTGTTGGCGCAGCGTGGAGCACTCCGGCCGGAAGCTGGTCAGGCGGTCGCGGTTGCAGCCGGTTTTGAGATGCACGGCCAGTAGCCGCAGCCGGCCGCCGGGCCAGTCGAGGGTGATGTCGGCACCGCTACGCAACCGGTGACGGGCGGCCGGGCCGTATACGTCGAGTGCCACGAGGTCAGGATTGCGGGTCCCCGTCAGCGTACGGCGGATGGCGAAGCCCACGCGCTGGGTCACCGTATCACCGGTCATGATGATCCGATACTGATCCGGCGGGAATACGGCCGCTGCGGCCTCGGGCCCGTCCACTTCCTGTAGCGCCACCACATCCGCGTCCAGCGCCAGCGCGTAGCGGCGAAGCATCGCGCGATCCTCGGCCGTCTTAGGCACGACGTTGTCGGGTAGCGCCGGATCGCCGGCGGGGCGTAGCGTTAGCCACTCCAGGTTCCAGGTCGCGACCTTTAGTTCCGCGGCATGGGCCGGGATGGCGAGTAGCAGGATCAGGAGAATAAGACGCATAGATTACGGTCGGTCCGCTCGCACGATGGCGCAAGGGCCAGACTGAAGCCCAGCGAGCCTTTCCTAAACAGACCGTGGTCTGGGGCGCCCGGGGCCGGGTTGCAGGGATCGGCGACGCGGGCGCAATGACCCCCACTTGCGCGACGCTGGGCCGCCCGACGCTGGTCCGTGCGCGAGCGCAATCCGTCACCAACCACCGGCTCGAACCGGCCGGTGGTTGGTGAAAACGCAACCAAGCCGGCCTGATTTTGTGGGCGACAGACCCTGGCAGCATAACGAGATTACGGAAACGGTGAGCAATGGATTTTCCGGCTGAGGGTTCGTTCTTCTTCTGTCCGGCTAGGCGCACCAAAAGACATTTCCCCAAGGTCCGGCCCTTGCGAGGCAGTGGCTGAGGTCCCCGGTGCTGTCCTCCACTCTGGTTGGTTGACAATAACGTATCGATATTGTATCAAATATCGCGTACGAAGCTGAGGTTCGTAGAATTTGGGTCCTGTATTTTCCAAAGTGTAGGAGCTAATCAAAATGCGAGCGATTTCAGGTTACGAAGCTAAAGCCCTGCGGTGGCGGTTCCTGCTGGGAGCCTTGACCCTGGCGCCGTGTGTGGCGCAGGCCGCCCCGGTCTACTCCATCACCGATCTGGGCACCCTTGGCGGGACATTTAGCGAGGGCTTAGGCATCAACGCTGCCGGGCAGGTGACGGGCACCAGCTACACCGGCACCGGCACTACGCATGCGTTCATCTCGACCAGCTCTGGCTTGACCGATCTGGGCACCCTTGGCGGATCAAACAGCTTCGGCCGAGGCATCAACGCTACCGGGCAGGTGACGGGCGACAGCGACACCACTGGCAACAGTACTTCGCATGCGTTCATCTCGACCAGCTCTGGCTTGAAAGATCTGGGCACCTTGGGCGGGTTAAATAGCGCCGGCTACGGCATCAACGCTGCCGGGCAGGTGACAGGCTACGGCTACGTCAGCTTTGGTGTTGTGCATGCGTTCGTCTCGACCAGCTCTGGCTTAAAAGATCTGGGCACCCTTGGTGGGACAAATAGCTGGGGCTACGGCATCAACGCTTCAGGGCAGGTGACGGGCTTCAGCAACACCGCTGGCAACCTTGCTCAGCATGCGTTCATCTCGACCAGCGCTGGCTTGACCGATCTGGGCACCCTTGGCGGGCCAATGAGCGCCGGCTCAGGCATCAACGCCGCCGGGCAAGTGACAGGCCTCAGCGGTACTAGTAGCGACACTGTGCATGCGTTTGTCTCGACCAACACTGGCTTGACCGATCTGGGCACCCTTGGCGGATCAAACAGCTTCGGCCGAGGCATCAACTCTACCGGGCAGGTGACGGGCTACAGCAACACCGCTGGCGGCACCCAAGATGCATTCCTGTACGATGGCACCGCGATGTATGATCTCAACGCTCTGATCTTGCCGGGTTCAGGCTGGTCTCTCAAGACCGGTTTCGCGATCAACGATTCAGGCCAAATCACAGGCGACGGCGTCATCAACGGCCAAACCCACGCCTTCCTCTTGACCCCCGCCGCCGTAAATTCTGTGCCGGAGCCGGCGTCGCTGGTCATGCTCGGCGTCGGTCTGCTCGCGACTGGGGCTGCCCTACGACGCCGGCGGCACGCAGCACTGGACGACTGACAGCTGGGTGGAGCAGGCGCGCCCGTGTTGCAGGAACCGGCGACGCGGGCGCAATGACCGCCACCCTGTCTGGGTTCAGGTAATACGGACGGAGATGGGGCATACCAAATCCAGCATGCGATCCAGCGCATAGACGGCGATGTCCATCTTGGTCGCGCGAAGCTGGGCCGCGTGACGGTGGTCCGCGCGCGGGCGCAATCCGTCACCGATCACCGGCTTGAACCCGCCGATGGTGGCTTCGACCCGGGCATGGGTGTTGTATCCTGCGGCTTTTTGCTACCCAGAACACGGCCCGCAAGGTCAGCGCCATCAGGATCGTCGGCGGCGAGTTGGACCGCTATCCGCCCCGGGTCGTGCGCGGCTCGGCATTACACGTCGCGACGGTCTCGTCAGTGAACCAGACCGTTTTAGTGCCGCGCTGGCGCAAGCCGGCGTCAGACTCGCGCCTCTGCCTGCGCGATTGTGGCGGCGGCCATTGGCGTGGGCTTTGAACGGCACGGCGTAAATCCGGGTATGCATTAGAGGGGTCGCGCTCCAATACCTCCCCGGCCTCGGTACCAACGGGCCATCCATGCAACAGGGCCGACGCTTGACCCCGTACGCCTTCGCTTATGAAATAGGGCTCCTGGCCCCAGCGGGTCGAGGGTAGCGCGCCCGTGTAACTGCCCTGTGTAACGGACCTCCATGAACGATATCCAAGCCGTGTTCGACCGCCAGGGTGCCATGCGTCACCTCGGTATAACGATCGACCGGGTGGCTGCCGGCGAGGTGGACCTGGTATGCCCATTCCGGGACGAGGTCGGGCAGCACCACGGGTACTTCCACGGTGGCGTCGTCGCGGCGATGTTGGACGTGGCGTGCGGCATGGCGGCGCTGACGCTGATGCCCGCCGGTCAGGGCGTCGTATCGGCCGAGTTCAAGCTGAATTTCCTCATACCCGCGCGCGGCCCGCTGCTGCGGGCGGAGGGGCGGGTGGTCCGCGCGGGACGGCTGCTGACGGTGTGCACGGCGTACGCGTTGGTGGACGGACGGCAGGTGGCGCTGATGCAGGCGACGATGGCCAGTGTGTCGCAGCCATGACGGCTGTGTTCTGGCACCGCGACTATCCCAGTGCGAACAGCGTCTTACTGCCGGGTTCCCGCCCGGTTTTGGTCGATACCGGGTTCGGTCCGGACGCGCCCTCGCTGCTGGATTGGCTGGCGGCGCAGGATGTCGCGCTGTCCGGACTACGCGTGTTCAACACCCACGCGCATAGCGACCATGTCGGCGGTAATGCGGCGCTGGCACAATACGGCGTGCCCAATGCGTGTAGCCGGGCCGAGGCGACGCGCGGCCCCGATGCGTGCCGGGCGCAATACCTGGCGCAACCGATCGAGGCCTACGCCGTGGCGGTCGTGCTCGAACCTGGCACCGTCATCGACACCGGCGCCGGGCGTTGGACGGTGCTGGCAACACCCGGGCATACGGCGGGGCATTGCAGCCTGACCGACGGCGACACGCTCGTGCTGGGCGACGCGCTGCATGGTGCCGATGTGGGCTGGCTGGATGTGATGCGGGATGGGCCGGATGCGCTGGACGCGGCGGCGGATACGATCGATCGTTTGGCGGCGCTGCCTGCCCGCGTGGGCTATTCCGGGCACGGACCGGCTATCACCGACCTACCAGCCGCGATCGGCCGCGCCCGGCGGCGTATTGCACGCTGGCGGCAGGACCCGCAGCAGATTGCCTGGCACGCTTGCAAGCGCATCTTCTCGCACATGCTGATGCTGGAAGGTGGGCTGACCGAGGCG
>JAYVTX010000134.1:0-5767 GCA_043788425.1 Rhodospirillales bacterium | reverse complement strand
CGCCGCCGGGCCGTTTGCGGCGGCAGCGAAGGCGGCGATGGCTCCCTTCATGTCGCAGGCGCCACGGCCGTACAACACGCCATCCTGCACCACGCCGCCCCATGGATCCTGCGCCCACCCCGAACCGGGTGGCACGACATCTGTATGCCCTGCGAAACACAGATGTGGCCCGGCTTCGCCCCGCCCGGCCTCATCGCGCCGCGCGAACAGGTTCGGTGTCGTCCCGAATGGCAGCCGCGTCACGGTAAAGCCCTGCCGTTCCAGCGCCACGGCCAGCACATCCTGCGCCCCACCATCCGGCACCCCAGTCACTGACGGACACCGCAGCAAACTCTGCGCGAGCGGCAGGGGGTCGATCATTCCCGTAACAGATCGTTTATCGCCGTCTTCGCCCGGGTCTGCGCATCGACCCGCTTGACGATCACCGCGCACGACAGCGACGGACCGGGCGATCCGTCCGGCAATGCCCGCCCCGGCAACGTCCCCGGCACCACGACCGAGTAGGCGGGTACCCGGCCCACAAACACCTCACCCGTTGCGCGGTCGACGATTTTGGTGCTGCCGCTAATGAATACGCCCATCGCCAGCACGCTGCCGCGTTCGACGATCACGCCCTCCACCACTTCCGACCGTGCGCCGATAAAGCAGTCGTCTTCGATGATCGTCGGATTGGCCTGCAGCGGTTCCAGCACACCACCCAGGCCCACGCCGCCCGACAGGTGGCAGCGGGCCCCGACCTGCGCGCAGCTACCGACTGTGACCCAGGTGTCGACCATCGTATTTTCACCGACATAGGCCCCAACGTTTACAAAGCTCGGCATCAGGATCACACCCCGCGCGATGTAGGCACTGTGCCGCACGACGGAGCCGGGGACAGCGCGGAACCCCGCGTCGCGAAAGCGATTGTCGCCCCAGCCGGTGGTTTTTAACGGCACTTTATCCCAGGCCGGCGCGTCGCCCGTTCCCGCCATAATGGCGCTATCGCTCAGGCGAAAAGATAGCAAGACGGCCTTTTTAAGCCATTCATGCACAATCCAGCCGTTCTGACCCGGCGTGGCCACGCGTAGCGTGCCGTCATCGAGGTGCGAAAGAGCCTGCAGCACCGCATCCCGGTCAACGCCGGTAGTGGCTGCGTTCAAGGTGTCCCGCCGTTCCCATGCGGCTTCAATGGCTGGGCGCAATGCGTGGTCGATCATGGCACGTCCGGTCTGGTTTTGGATGGCGCCGGACCATGCGGAAGGGGGCGGGGTTAGTCAAACGGAGTGGCTGCATCATCCGCACATTAACTTCCCGTTCAGCCCCACCCGGCATACTCTCGTACGTAACCCAAAAGGGCCGTTATATGCCGCCAACCGCCGTCACGCCCGATTCACCTGTAATGCTGGCCGCCATCATAGACGGTGCACTATTGGAATCCCGGGAACGGTGGCACGCATTTGGTGCCATCGCCGCCGATTTCGCTTGGGAGGCGGATGGTGCCGGGCGTTTGACCTTCTTGTGGCCCGACCGGCTACTGGGCTGGGCCGCGTCCGACCTGTTGGACCAGCCTGCGTCCCGCCTCCTGGCCGCTGCCGATGAGGGTGCGGCCATGGGGGACCCGTTTATGGCCGCAGTCCCGGTCCGCCGCCGCCGGGTTTGGCTTTCGGGCCTGGGCGGGCAGGCGGTGTGCTTTGCCCTATCCAGCGATCCGGTTCGCAACGCAGCGGGCGGCATCGCCGGCACCCGCGGCGTCGGTGTGGACGTAACGGGCCGTGAACAGGCGGATGTGCAGGTCGCCGCGGCCCTACGCCGGGGGGAGATGCTGGAGGTGTTGTTGGGCCAGCTTCGCCACGAACTGCAATCGCCGCGCATGATGGAGTCTATCTTGCTGACCGTGCAGCAAGGCCTGGGCGCATTGGGCGCTGCGATTGTAACAGTCCCGCACAATCTGGCGGCGGAGCTTCCGCACAGCGTTGGCGCCGCAGCCGGCCCGGTGCTGGCCACAGCCGACCGGCTGCTGCGGACCACGGCCACGGAACCACAGACGGCGCAGGCCGATAGCGGGCTATCCATCCTCGCCTGCCCGATCACGACCCGGTTTGGTGAGGTTTCGGGACTGATCGTTTGGCGTGCCGCCTACGCCCGGCCCTGGGACGATGACGACCGGCTGCTGGCGTCAGCCGGCACGGGGCTGGTCCGCATCGTGCTCGAACATGAGGCTATCCAACGGCAGCTCGCGACCCAGGCCCATACGGATCCGCTAACCCGCCTGCTGAACCGCCGCGCTTTTATGGAGGAAACCCTCCGCCGCATCGATCGCCTGGACCGGGAGGAGCTGCCCGGCACACTGCTCGTGCTGGACGTGGACGGGTTCACGGCCCTCAACAACGCCCGCGGGCAAGAGGCCGGGGACAGCGTGCTAATCTGCGCCGCCGACCTGCTGCGCCGTACGTTCCGCCCATCGGACATCCTGGGCCGCATCGGTGCCGATGAATTCGGTATCTGGCTCGATGGCTCGGATGAGCTGACGGCCGCCGAACGGGCCGAATACTTGCGGGTCGAGTTCCCGCGCAGCCTCGCCCACCTGCCCAGCCTGGCCGGACCCGGCGGCGTTGCACCCGCGGACGCGATCGCCACCGTCACCATCGGTATCGCGTGCCGTCAGCCCGGCACGTATGAGGACCTGGACAGTATCCTGGCCCGCACCGCGCAAGTTTTGCGGGACGCGCGGCGGGCCGGGCGAGGCCAATGGCGTGTCTCCCACACCCGGCCCAGCCTGTGACCCGCGCCGATGAATGCGGATAAAACCAGCCACGGCACCGGCTGCGGCAATACCCTGGGCGGCTTCCTAGACATGGCCGTCGCAGGTCACGCTATATGCGCGGATGAAGCCGTCCGAATCCGCCAGGCTGCAAGCCCTGCCACGCCGGATGATCTATTGGCGCAGTTGGCGCACGACCCGGCCGTTACCGTTCGCGCCGCCGTTGCGATGAACCCCGCCGCCCCACCACCCGCCGACCTGGCGCTCAGTCAGGACCCGGATGAGCGCGTCCGGATCTTCGTCGCCCAGCGCCTCGCCCGGCTGCTGCCAACGCTGCCGCCTGGGGAACAATTGGCGATCCAGGAGCACGTGCTACGTGTCCTGACCGCGCTGGTCCATGACGCGGCAACCCGGGTGCGGGCCGCAATTGCCGAGGCGCTGAAGTCGATGCCGGAAGCGCCGCGGGACCTGATCTTGCACCTGGCCCACGATCAGGCCGTACCCGTCAGCGACCCCGTCATCCGCCTGTCGCCAGTGCTGACGGACGCGGACCTGCTCGCCCTGCTAGCCACACCGCCCAATCCAGCCACGCCGGCATCGATCGCAAATCGCCCGGGCCTGAGTGCGACACTAACCGACGCCGTACTCGCCTGCGCCGATACGCGGGCGATCCGCGCGTTGCTGGCCAACGCCTCCGCCACGCTGCGGGAGGCGACGCTGAGCGCCATCGTAGCCCACGCCCACCACACCCATCGCAGCGCAGCCGGCAGCCGTCCGAGCCTTAGTCCGGCGACCGCGAATGCGTTGGATGAGATCGTGCGCTCCGGCTTTCTCAACGATTTGCTGGCCCGCGCTGCCTTGGCGCCCGCCATTGCCAATGCCCTGCTGAGCCACGTTGACACGCTGGCCGCCCACGCCGCGCGCGCGCCAGCGTCGGAGGTGGAGCTAGTGCGCGCCACCCGCCAGCTGCATGCCGCGGGCGCGCTAACCGAGGCGGCGATTACCGACGCTGCAAGGCGTGGCGATTGCCGCCGGGTCACGGTGCAATTGGCCGTTTGTAGCGGATTGCCCGTGGCCGCGATCGACCGCGCCGCGGCGCTGCACAATACCAAGACGCTGGTCAGCATCGTCTGGCTAGCAAAGATGCCGATGCGACTAGCGACGATCATGCAAGCCGTGCTGGGCCAGTGCCCACCAAATCAGGCGATGATGCCCGATCCGCAGGGGGGATTTCCGATGACGGATGAGGAAATGCTGTGGCAGATCGACGTGCTGCGGCGATAGGCGATCCGGACCGCGTCAATCGGTTAGAAGGTCGGCAAGGCAACTGCCCATTGCGTCTACGATATGGGTACGGTCCGCAAAGGCCAGGTTGCCTATCCCCTCCAAGTCTGACCCCTCGATGGTTGCAATCTTCGCGGTTCGTACGACGGACGGTGCCGGAAGCCGCCGCCGCCGCCGCCGGGTCGGTGATAACAACGTCACCGGGCCAGCCCCGATTGGCCGCACTCGTGACCATCAGTACCCAAAGCAGGGCCGGCGCTCCCGGGACGCGCGGGATTGGCAACGACCAGCGCTGGGCGTCGCTGCTGAACCGGGCGGTTTGTGTAGGGAAATGGAACCTTGACCGGGTCCCAAACCTCAAAGGTCGGTATACGCGTCCGTGTCAGCCGGGCGTGCTCAAGACCCACACTGCGCGGAGCATCCTCCTTTGCCCCCCACTCGGGTATAGTTTATGACTATCTACCGCAGGAGATGAAATTATGAAGCCAGTGGGGCACGACAGCCTGAACACGCGACGCACACTCAATGTCGCCGGGCACGACTACGACTATTTCAGCGTCCCGGCCGCCGCCGAGGCCCTGGGCGAACCCACCGCGCGCCTACCTGTGAGCCTCAAAATCCTGCTGGAAAATGTGCTGCGGTTTGAAAACGGGGCCAGCTACACGCCGGCGGATGCCCGCGCGCTGGCCGAATGGGCGCGTTCGGGACACTCCGAGAAAGAAGTGCCGTTCAAGCCTGCCCGCATCCTGATGCAGGATTTTACCGGCGTACCCGGCGTCGTGGACCTCGCCGCGATGCGGGACGGCATTACTGCTCTGGGTGGCCGCCCGGATCAGGTAAACCCGCTAGTGCCGGTGGACCTTGTGATCGATCACTCCGTCATGGTCGATGTGTCCGGCACGTTCGGGGCTCTCAGCGCCAATATGGATGCGGAGTTCAGCCGTAATGGCGAGCGTTACAGCTTCCTACGCTGGGGCCAGGGTGCGTTTGAGAATTTCCGCGTGGTACCGCCGGGTGCTGGCATTTGCCATCAGGTGAATGTGGAATACCTGGCGCAAACGGTCTGGACCGCGACTGTTGATGGCCGGACCATCGCGTATCCCGACACGCTGTTCGGCACCGATAGCCACACGACCATGGCCAACGGCATCGGCGTGCTAGGTTGGGGTGTTGGTGGAATAGAGGCGGAGGCCGCAATGCTCGGCCAGCCGATCGCCATGCTCATACCGGACGTAATCGGTTTTCGCCTGACGGGTGCGTTACCGGAGGGTTCGACAGCCACCGACCTCGCGCTACAAGTCACGCAAATGCTGCGTAAGCTCGGTGTGGTTGGTAAGTTCGTGGAGTTCTTCGGCCCCGGGCTGGAACATTTGTCGGTCAGCACCCGCCTGACGATCGCCAACATGGCCCCCGAGTACGGCGCAACGTGCGGCATCTTCCCGGTTGACGCGGCCACGCTCGCATACCTGCGCCTGACCGGCCGGGATGAAGACCGGGTGCAACTGGTCGAGGCCTATGCCAAGGCGCAGGGCATGTGGGTCGACGCGACAACGCCGGACGCGGTCTATACAGACGTGATCGGGCTGGACCTGGCGTCGGTCGCGCCAAGCATCGCCGGGCCAAAGCGTCCGCAGGACCGCGTACTGCTAAAGGACGCTAGCCGCGCCTTCCGTGCCGATCTGACCAAGGGCCTTGGCGTGACCGAGGCAGACGCGACCATGAAAGTCGCCGTGGCGGGCAAGA
>JAYVTX010000133.1:0-3319 GCA_043788425.1 Rhodospirillales bacterium | reverse complement strand
ATGGCTGACTGCCCCATCTGCAACAGCGTATTGCAAACGGTCGAGTTTCGGCCCTTCTGCTCCCGCCGCTGTACGCAGGTGGATCTTGGCCGCTGGCTGACCGGCTCCTACACCATTGCCGACACAGCCAGTCCGGATGAAGAAGACCCGCTTGATCTGTCGGATGACCTAGGCTAACGACGCGACCTTCCGGTGAACGCGTTCGTCGTATCCGGAGCCCAGGTAGCTCAGCTGGTAGAGCACACGACTGAAAATCGTGGTGTCGGTGGTTCGAACCCGCCCCTGGGCACCATTACGGTGCGCTACGCCCCCGCCATCCAATCCACGCCGATTTCCAGCAACGCGGCCCGGTCGTCCGGCGTGGCACCAAGCGCCAGCAGCACGCCGCCGCGTCCATGCAGGGCCGTGATGAAATGCGTGATCCGCTCCCGGTCCGGGCGCAGCAGCCGGGCAGCCGGTAACGACACCAGCGGCGACCGGCTGCCGCAGGCCAGCGTCAACGCGCTCGGTGGCAGCTCCGGCTGGATTAGCGAGAACCCGACGTCCCGGCAGTGGGAGCGCAACTGCTGCATCGGCCCCAGCACCCGGCGCGGCCCCTGCTCTAGCCGTAAATGACCGATCAGGATCGTCAGCCGGAACCGCACTGGGCCGGGTAGTGTGCCCAGCAGCGCCAACAGCCGGGCTGTGTGACCCGGCCGGTGCAGCAGATCCAGATCGACCGGCAGCAGCACCGGGCCGCCCGCCTGCAGCCCCGGCAGACGTGGTGCCTGCTCGATCAACAACGTCAGCAGCAGGACGTTCAGGTCAAAGCCCGCCGCGGCCGTATCCGGCAGCAGGGTGAGTGCGTTCGACAGTTCAACTTGGGTGGCCGCAGGGATATCCACCAGGGTCGCGACGGGCTGGCCGGTCCGGTCCGTGATGGACGTCGTTGCGCACCGGACGTTGGTCAGGGCGTTCATCAATACCTGGCGCGCCTGCCGTTCGGCCCCCGCGCGCCGGTCGCCCAGCCGGTTGTTTAGGTGGTCCGGCACGTCCTGCAGGCTGGTACCTGTGGCGTCTACCGTACTTACCAGCGCCGTGACCTGGCTGCTGGCGGCGTCGGCCCCATCGCCCATCAACTTGGCGCGGATATCGCGTGCAATAATGGCGGCGCGAAACCGGGCCTCCTCCTCGACAGCGCTGGCGAAGCAGACGAGGAACGCGGCGTCATCGGTCCGGGAATAGGTGTCGCCGGGTGCCAAAGCGCGTTCGATCACGTGCTCCGCCGCGGTCATGGCGCGTTCGGCCATGGCTGCCCAGCCGGTGCCCGCTGCGCGCCGCACGTCATCCAGGCCGATCAGCCGGATATTGCCAGCCACCCGGAACAGCCCGCCCGTGCTGGGCGTGAGGGTGACGATACGAAACCGGTCGGCCCCATGCTCCGTCACCACCGCACGGAGCGTGCCCTCGATCACAGTGCCGTCCTGGCGCAGGGTCTGTACGGGGTGCTCCACGTCCGCCCCGCGATCGGCGGCACTGCACGCTGACTGATTTACCCGGGCCGCAACCATCGCGTCCCGTGCCGCCGGGGCGAGTAACTGCACGAGGCTGGTCCCGGTTAGCGCGCCGGGATCGCGGCCATGCAGCCGGTCGAAATGGGGGTTGGTCATCAGCAGCGTGTCCTGCCAATCGGTGACGGCGATGGCGATGTTGACGGCCGCGAACACCCGGGCCAGCAGCGCCTGCCCGGCCCGTTGCTTCCGTGACGCCGCGTCCTGCGCCGTGATGTCGCGCCCGATAATCGTAAACTGCCCCGGCCCGGTCGGCACCAGCCGCAACCCGAACAGGAAGCTGCCGGGCGGGTCCAGCGTGCGGCACCACAGTTCGGTTTGGGCAGCACTGTCACTGGCCATCGCAGAACGCACGCTTTGCGCAGATGGCGAGTCTGGCATCGTCGGAACCACATCCCATGGCTGGCCCACGATCTGCGGCCATGTCCATCCCGTGCAGTGGGTGAAGGCGGGGCTGACATCGGCCACCATCAACCCAGCCGGGCCGCGCACAACCACGACAACCATCGTACCCGACACATCCAACGCGAACGAAACCGCATCGCGCATTGCATCGGGCCGGGGCCGTTCGACGACTTGCTGCATCGAAACAAACTAGGCACCCCGGGTTAACGGGTGGTGAAACCGGATCCAATATCCCATACACAAACCCGTCACCGCCAGGATCTTGCACAATGCAGCGCCGCTCCCTTCTCGCCGCCGCCGCCGCCGCCAGTCTCGCCCGGCCTGCCGTCGCCCCGGCATCGGCATTGGCACAAACCAGCGCGCCAATCCGCATCGGGGAAATCAATAGCTACACCGCCCAGCCCGCCTTCACCCTGCCCTACCGCAACGGCTGGCAACTGGCCGTGCAGGAAATCAATGCCCAGGGCGGGCTGCTGGGCCGTAAGCTCGAGATCATCAGCCGGGACGACGCCGGCCGCCCCGCCGACGCCGTCCGCATCGCGCAGGAACTGCTGGCCGACGAGAAAGTCGACTTGCTCGCCGGCACCTTCCTCAGCAACGTCGGCCTAGCCGTCAGTGATGTCGCACGCCAGGCCCAGCGCGTGTTTGTCGCCAGCGAGCCGCTGACCGATGCCCTCGTGTGGGAAAAGGGGCACCGTTATTGCTTCCGCCTACGTCCCAGCACGTACATGCAGGCCGCCATGCTCGCCGAACGCGCCGCCGCACTGCCGGCCAAGCGCTGGGTGACGGTGGCGCCCAACTACGAATATGGCCAATCCGCGGTTAAATGGTTCAAGCAATTGCTGGTCGCCCGCCGCCCGGACGTGGTGTTCGGTGCGGAGCAATGGCCAGCCCTCGGCCGGATCGACGCGGGCGCCACCATTCAGGCGCTGCTGGACGATAAGCCCGACGCCATCTTCAACGTGACCTTCGGCGCAGATCTCACCACCTTCGTACGCGCTGGCAACACGCGCGGCTTGTTCGAGGGCCGGTCCGTTGTGTCGATGCTGACCGGTGAGCCCGAGTACCTGGAGCCGCTAGCCGACGAAACGCCCGGCGGATGGATCGTGACCGGCTACCCCGGCGATACGCTGGACACGCCGGCGCACACTGCGTTCCGTGACGCGTACCGGTCGGCGTTCAATGCGGCGCCCAAGAATGGCTCCGTCGTCGGGTATTCGATGGTGCAGGCCATCGCCGCCGGATTGCGGCGCGCGGGCAGCACCGACACGGCCGCCATGGTCGACGGGCTGCGCGGGGCGGAGTTCGTAACCCCGTTCGGCCCCGCCCGCTTCCGGACGCAGGATCAGCAATCCACCATGGGC
>JAYVTX010000132.1:0-5037 GCA_043788425.1 Rhodospirillales bacterium | reverse complement strand
TTTGCGTTATGGCCGCTGGCCCGCGCGGCGCAGATCCCTGGGGCAGCGTTGTTCCGCGATGCGCTGCAACCGGTGCGGTTGCGGGCACGCCCGGCGTTGGTTGCTGGTAATGCGCTGCTGGTGCTGATTTTGGTGGGGCTGGTTGTCCTGAACTCCACCGCGCGGGGCTTTGCGCTATCGTTCTGTGCGGCTGCCGGGGCGACGGTGTTGCTGTTTTGGGTGGGCGGGCTGGGCATCATGGCGCTCGCCCGGCGCGTTCATGTCCCCGGCTGGCCGGCTTGGGCGCGGTTGGGCCTGGCCAATCTGCACCGGCCCGGCGCCGGGACGGTGCTGATGCTGGTCTCACTGGGGCTGGGATTATCGACGCTTGCGACCATCGCGCTGATCCAGGCCAACATAAGAGCGCAGGTACTGGATCAGCTGCCGGCCCAGGCACCCACGTTCTTCTTCATCGACATCCAGAACGATCAGCTCGACCGGTTCAAGACTGCAGCCAGCACGTCGGGCGCCACCCGTATTACTGAGGTCCCGAGCCTGCGTGCCCGGCTGGTGAGCGTGAAGGGGGTACCGGCCGACTTGGTGGTGGCAACGCCCGAAACGCAATGGGCGCTGCGGGGCGACCGTGGCCTGACCTACAGCGCGACGCTGCCGCAGGGCTCGCGAATCGTCGAGGGCCAATGGTGGCTGTCCGATTATGACGGGCCGCCGCTGGTGTCGTTCGATGCGAGCCTGGCGCGTGGTTGGGGCGTCACGATCGGGGACACGCTGCGGGTGAATGTGCTGGGGCGGGACATTGACTTGCGGATCGCGAGCCTGCGGGACATCGCGTGGCGGTCGTTAGCGTTGAACTTTACAATGGTCGCGTCACCGGGGCTGCTGGCCCGTGCGCCACACACGCACATCGCGACGGTTTTTGCCGATGCCGGGCATGAGGCTGGGGTGCTGCGCGCCGTGACCGATACGCTGCCGAACGTGAGCGGCATCCGGGTGGCGGACGTGCTGGGGGCGGTGGCGGCGCTAGTCGGGAAGCTCGGCACCGCACTGGCTGCAACGGGGTCGGTCACGCTGGTTTCGGGCGCGCTGGTGCTGATTGGCGCCATCGCCGCCGGGCAGCGCCGACGCATGGCGGAGGCTGTGGTGCTGAAAACACTGGGGGCGACCCGAGGCCAGATCCGGGCGGCGTGGCTGGTGGAGTTTGGGTTGATTGGTGCCGCAGCAGGCGTGCTGTCGGCGCTGGTGGGCACGCTGCTCAGCTGGGGCGTGGTGCGGTTCGTGATGAAGGCCGATTGGCTGTTCCTGCCCGGCGTGCTCGCGTCCACCGTGTTGGGGTGCGTCGTTTTAATGCTGCTGTTTGGCTATTGGGGCACCGCTGCCGCATTGCGCGCGCCGGCCGCGCCCTACTTGCGGGGCGAGTAATGCTTGAACCAGCAAAGCTTTAGGGCAATGTAGGGCTTACAGGGCAGTCACGCCCCATAATGAGGAAAGAAGACTATGGCCTTCATCCCCGACTCTCGTCCTTTCTCGCCGGCGGTGGCGGATAGCGCCACGATTGACGCCGGGCTGCGGAGCTACATGCTTCGCGTCTATAACTGGATGACCTCTGGCCTGCTGCTGACAGGCATCGTCGCGTATGCGGTAGCCAATACCAGCCTGATCGACCTGTTTTATAGGCAGGTGCAGACGGCCCGCGGCCTATCGGTGCAACCCACCATCCTGGGCTACGCCGCCGTGTTTGCGCCGTTGGTGTTCGTCATGGTGCTGAGCTTTGGCGTAAACCGACTATCGACCACGGCGGTGCAGGGCCTGTTCTGGGCGTTTGCGGCGGCGATGGGCGCATCGATGGCGAACATCTTTCTGATTTACAGCGGCGGCAGCATCGCCCGCGTGTTCTTCATCACGGCCGGTACGTTCGCCGCCATGAGTGCGTACGGCTACATGACCAAGGCGGACCTAAGCCGCATGGGCAGCTTCCTGATGATGGGCCTGATTGGCGTCGTTATCGCGAGCCTGGTGAACAGCTTCGTCGGTTCCACCATGATGCAGTTCGTCATCAGCATCGTGGGTGTGCTCGTGTTTGTGGGTCTGACCGCCTACGACACGCAGCGGATCAAGAACGATTACGGCCAGCTGGCGTATGCCGAAGGTGTGGATGGCGCAGCCAAGCGCAGCGTGTATGACGCACTGAGCCTGTATTTGAACTTCATCAACCTGTTCATGCTGCTGCTCAACCTGTTTGGGAACCGCAACAGCAACAGCTAATGCAGGGTATCCTGAGGCGGGACGCCAGAGTTGCGTTCCGCCCTTTGGCGCTACGGCGTTATGAAATACTCCGATGCTGACGAGCAGACGTCAGGATCGTTGGCCGAGCCACCATAAGCCGGTGCCGACGTAGAGTGTGGAGGCGTTGACCAACACCGACTGTGCCGTGTTGCGGATGTCTTCCACGCGCAACTCTGGGGGAGACTTTGACGAAGTATTCGCTGGCCCAGCCGGCGCGATCCTGGAACATGGGAACAAGGCTATCTTAGGCCTCCCTACGTATTCGGTGCTGACCCTTACCGATAAACTCAACTAGGCCTTTGTCGCTGAGCAACTGGAGCTGCTGGCGTATCTTGTGCTTTAAGTGCCGGTTATTTGGGTAGACCGCACGAAGATCATCCTCGAAACTTTAAACATAACGGGTTTGGAAGACCGGCTTTCTGATGCGCTCGATGCATCTGAGAACGTTTATTAGCCAGCCCTTCGCGCGGATGTCGTTCTGTTCGCGCAGGAAGAGCGTTTGCCCCCATTTCGCAAGTACCTCCGATCGTGGTAGGACCTTCCTGTTCCTGATCAGAAAAATGCGACCGGCGTCTGGGATTACGTTCAGCAGTATATTGCACCCAACCCATCCGGCCCGGCGCGCCGTTGGGGAGAGCGGCTTCCTCCGCTCAATCGCCTGCGGGATAAAGAAGTGCCTGGGGACAATTTACAAATTTACGACCGTCAGGCTTTTCGGGTCATAGCTGAGCAAAAATAAATTTGGGTTCTTCATTCTGATCAAGCGTTCCAGCATCGAACTGTGGGCACCATCAACGACTTTGCTGGCTAAAGTGCCTTTTTTACTTTTTAGCTCATAGTCCTCGTGGCAGGTGGGACAGCTGAAATCGGCGACTGGTCGGTTATTTTGATACTGGTTCAGCGTTTCGCGACCGCAGTTTGGACAGTAGACCTGAGTCGCAAACCAGCTCTCGCTCAGAACTCTGATCCTCTGGGTCGCGCCGCTACATGGTTCCGCAAGTGCGGCCTGGAAAGCTCGGTCCATGCACTTCCCCCCCTGACGGTCTCCACGCACGGCAGTCCTACGCACTGTGTCGCGCGGTAAAGGCGCATCCCCTAGGTCACCCCCAACGACCACCGGCAAAGGTCGGCCAAAAGCTGCCCGATCAAGCTCAACAAGCCTTCGAGCAAGGTTCCTGGTAGAGACAGAAGCCTTGGTCAACCAGATCCGTTGCTCGTGCCGACCCCCGCCGTCTCACCAGCCCGCTAACCCACGCAGCCTGCCTTCCAGATCAATAGAGTGCCCGTGGAACAACACCCACACCACCGGCACCGCCATTGCCGCCCTGCATCGCCGGGCCGACGCCGGTGACAGCCGCGACGACACCTGCCCGAGCGCAACCAAGCCCGCACATCCGACCGCCGCCCCGACCAAAACCTCCAACGGTGAGTGCGCCGCCAACGCCAAACGGGTCCATCCAATAGCGGCCACGCCCGCCACAGCAAGCAGTCCCGGCACGACCCGCCCCCAGGCCGGGCGCAGCAGCACCCAAGCCAGCCCGCCATATACGATCGCGGCCGACGCCGTGTGACCGCTGGGCGAAAACGCCCCGACCGTCGCAAACGACAGCACCTTTAGCCCGGCCATAGCCCCAAGCGTTAGCGCGACCGCCACGGCCCACCGCGTCCCCCAACGCCCCAGCAGCGCCCACACGACCGCCACCAACGGCAGCACCACGGCCGCATCGGCGAAGTCCGTGATGAAGCGGAGTAGGGACGGGCTAACCCCACGCCTCCGCCGCGACATCCACGATCATCGACAGCTTTGCCCACTGCTCAGTCTCGGCAAGGGTGTTACCCTCCTGCGTGGAGGCAAACCCGCATTGCGGTGAAAGGCATAGCTGATCGAGCGGCGCAAACCGGGCGGCCTCATCGACACGGCGACAAATATCGTCACGGTTTTCCAGCACGCCGGTCTTGGACGTGACCAGCCCCAGCACAACCCGCTTGCCCGGCGGCAGATGGCGCAACGGTTCGAACCCGCCGGCGCGGTCCGTGTCCCATTCCATGAAATAACCGTCGATCGGCATGGTGTTGAATAACAGTTCGGCCACCGGCTCGTACCCGCCGGATGCGATGAACGTGCTGCGGAAATTGCCGCGGCAGAGGTGCATCGTCACGACCAGATCGGCCGGCTTATCCGCCAGCGCGGCGCGGACCAGGCCGGCATAGATCTCCGGCTGGCGCGCCGGGTCGTCGCCGCGGGCACGCAGCATCTCCTGCTGGTCCGGGTCGCACAGGTATGCAAACGAGATGTCGTCCAGCTGTAAGTACCGGCACCCAGCGTCGTAAAACGCATGCACGGCTTTATGATACGCCGCCCCCAGATCGGCATAAAAACCGTCCATATCCGCATACGTGCCGACATTCATCATTTGCCGGCCGCCGCGATAATGCAGCATGGACGGACCAGGGATCGTCATCTTGGCCGTCCGCGACGTGTGGGCGGCCAGGAACTTGTAATGCTCGATCATCGGGTGGCCGCTGAACCCCACTTTGCCGGTGATGCGTAGCGCCTTGTTGATACTGAAATTACCTTTGAAGTTCATCCCGCTGTCGAGATTCACGGACGTGACACCTTCCAGGTGCTCTAAAAAGTCAAAGTGCCAGTAGGCGCGCCGCGCCTCGCCATCGGTGATGGATTGCAGGCCGATCGCCTCCTGCTGTCGGATCAGTTCGATGATCGCCGCGTCTTCCACCGCGCGCAGCCCGGCGGCG
>JAYVTX010000131.1:0-5425 GCA_043788425.1 Rhodospirillales bacterium | reverse complement strand
CATTACCGCGCTGGTTTGGCCCGGGTTATGGCCGTAGCGCGAGAGGATAATTTCTCATCTCGCACGGTTCTGGGCGCGATCGGGATGCGCCCCGTGGCGGTATTTCTGCGCGATGCGGTGCGGCTATTGGTCTTTGAGAGCCTAATGCCCGGGCGTGACTAAGCCTGAAGCTGGGCCCGCATCGCGTCGATCAGCGCGCCAACGTTTTCACCATTGCGGGTCAAGAAGCTGGTGTAGTCGTTGCGCTGCGTTAGCCGCAGGCTGGTACCCTCCGCCTTTACGTCAATGATTTTAGGCTGCCCACTCGTGGCACTCACGATCCACTGGACGGTGTTGGCCTTTTGGTTCGGGCGCTGGATTAGGGTGCCAACCAGCGTCCCCTCCTCACTCGCCGATGTATTCGTCATGCGAAACGTGACGCCCTGGAACTCACCAATCTTGCCAAAAATGTTGTTCAGCAGGACCTGGTGAAAGAGCCTGTTGTATTCTTGCTGCTGCGCCGGAGTTGCTACCCGCACGAACCGGCCAAGGCAGAAACGGGCAATCCCTTCAATGTCGACATCCCGCTCGACCAATGGGGCGAGCCGCCGCTTCTTTTCTTCGTAAGACCCGGGTCCGTTTACGATTGCCGTCAAGCTCTCACCCAGCGAGGCGATGAACGCGCTAGCGCTCTGCGCTCCCTGCGCACGGGCCAGTTCGGGCAGCAACAGAGCAGGGGCGGCAAGTGTGGCGCGGCGGCTTAGCATTTTCGGAACCTCACTTTTTAAACCAGGCCGGAACCGTCGCGATGTCTGGACCGCGCAATCCGTCGATCTCCGCCTGGCGATTCTGACGATATAGGCTGCGAAAGGTTGCATAGGGGTCGAGCGCGGATTTCTTGATGTTGTCGATCGGGTCGAGTAGCCGCTCCCGGGAATCGATAGCTGACACGCCGGCGCGCGCGATACCCAGGGTGCGGCTGCCGCCAAACGTCGCGAACGTCAGCGGGTCGAGCGCGACGTTACCGGCAAATCCGGCCGCATCGCGCGGGTTGGACGGACCGATCACCGGCAGGAACAAGAACGGACCCTCCCCCACACCCCAAAGCGCCAACGTCGTCCCGAACCCGCTATCGTGTTCCGGGTAGCCGAGGCTAGTTGCAACATCGAACAAGCCGCCAACGCCAGCAGTGCTGTTGATCAGGAAGCGCATCATGCTGTCGCCCGCGCGGCGCGGTTTGGCCTGCAGCACGTCATTGGCAAAAATCACTGGGGTTGCGATGTTGTTAACTACGTTGTGGATGGGGCGGCGCACCGCTTCCGGCACGGCATAGCGGTAGCCGCGGGCAACGGGGGCGAGGATGTAGGTGTCTAGGCCGTCATTAACCCGGTAAAAAAATCGGTTCGCCGGCTCGATCGGGTCGTTGTTTGCCTTGTACTCTGCCAGCGCATCCGCGTCGCCCGCTGCGGGACGATCGGCACAGGCCCCCATCAGCAACAGGCCGGCAAATAAAATCACGCGTAATGGCGGCATCGAGAACCCTTTCGGCACGGCACAACACTGTTAGCTGTCCCAGCCGGGAAAGCCAACGTCTACCGCGACGCTGGCGTTGCGTGGTTGGTGACGTATATGTGTGCAGCACACTACCCGCCCTGGACCCTGCCCATGAACAACATGACCCCAATTGACGCCACGCTGGAACGCTGGCTGACCGGCCCACGGTTCGCTGCCCTGCCTGCGCCGGAGGTAACTGCCGCGCCTGCGCTGTCGTTTGAGTTCTTTCCGCCCAAGAATGATGTGCTTGAGGCGCAACTTTGGACCTGCGTCCGCCGGCTGGAGCGGTTGGCACCACGCTTCGTCAGCGTGACGTACGGTGCCGGCGGCAGCACCCAGGCGCGGACGCATGCAACGGTTGAGCGGCTGGTTCGTGAAACGACACTAACCCCGGCCGCGCATTTGACGTGCGTCGGTGCGTCACGCGGCGAGGTCGATGACGTCGCCCGCCAGTATTGGGATGCGGGCGTGCGGCATATCGTGGCCCTACGCGGTGATGCGCCGGGTGAGGGCGACTACACGCCGCATCCGGACGGATATGCCTTTGCCGCGGACCTGGTTGCCGGATTGAAGCGCGTGGCAGACTTTGAGGTCTCGGTCGCGGCCTATCCGGAAACCCACCCGACAGCGGTCAGCGCGGGCGATGACCTGGACAATTTGAAGCGTAAGCTGGACGCGGGCGCCACCCGGGCGATTACGCAATACTTTTTCGACGGCACGCTGTTTCTGCGCTTTTTGGACCGTGCACTGGCAGCGGGAATAACAGCGCCGATTGTGCCGGGCATTATGCCGGTGTCCAATTTCGCGCAGGCCGCCAAGTTTAGCGCTATGTGCGGCACCAGCATTCCCGACTGGATGGGTCCCTTGTTCCATGGCACCGAGGATGATCCCGAAACCCGGCGCATGATCGGCGCGATTGTGGCCGCCGAGCAGGTCCGGCTGTTGCAGGCCAACGGCGTTGACGAGTTCCACTTCTACACGCTGAACCGCGCGGACCTGACATATGCTATCGCCCATTTGCTAGGCGTTCGTGCGCGCGCGAACTGAGGGAACGGGCTGCATTAGCAAGTGACCGACTATCTAGCCCGGCTAAACCCCGAGCAACGCGCCGCGGTGGAGGCGATGGACGGCCCCGTGCTGGTCCTGGCTGGTGCCGGTACGGGCAAGACCCGCGTGCTGACGACCCGGTTCGCCCACATCCTGCTGACCGGCCGCGCCGCGCCGGGTCAGGTGCTGGCGGTGACGTTTACGAACAAGGCGGCGCGCGAAATGCGGGACCGCGTCGGTGGCATCCTGGGCCGCCCGGCGGAGGGGCTGTGGCTCGGCACGTTCCACGCCCTATGCGCCCGGATGCTACGCCGGCATGCGCCGCTGGTGGGCCTCACGTCCGGCTTCACAATTTTGGACAGCGACGACCAGCTGCGGGTGCTGAAGCAGGTGATGGAGGCCGCGCATATCGATGCCAAGCGCTGGGCACCGCCGGCATTGATGGGCATGATCCAGCGCTGGAAGGACCGCGGCCAAACGCCCGACCGGGTGCCCGCGTCGGAGGAGGGGGATTTTGCCCTTGGACAATCCCGCCCGCTTTATGCGGCGTATCAGGCCCGGCTGGCTCAGCTAAATACCGCGGATTTCGGCGACTTGATTCTGCATATGACCGAGATTTTGCGGAATCATTCGGACATCCTGGCGCAGTACCACCGCATGTACCGCTATATCCTGGTGGACGAGTACCAGGACACCAATCTCGTCCAGTACCTGTGGCTGCGGTTGCTGGCGCAGGGGCATAAGAATATTTGCTGCGTGGGCGATGACGACCAGTCGATCTACTCGTGGCGCGGGGCGGAGATTGAGAACATCCTGCGGTTCGAAAAGGACTTCCCGGGTGCCGTGATTGTCCGCTTGGAACGTAATTACCGATCCACCACGCCAATCCTGGGCGCGGCGTCGGGGCTGATTGCGCATAATGAGGGACGCCTCGGCAAGACACTCCGCACCGGCCGCAACGATGCGGGGGGCGACGCGGTGCAGGTCGTCAGCCTCTGGGATAGCGACGAGGAGGCACGCATGGTCGGCGACCAGGCGGCAACACTACGTCGCGACGGCCATAAGTTGAACGAGATCGCAATCCTGGTTCGCACCAGCGCCCAGACCCGCGCGTTTGAGGAGCGAATGATCACGCTGGGCCTGCCCTATCGCGTGGTCGGCGGGCTGCGGTTTTATGAACGGCAGGAAATCCGCGACGCCATCGCCTACATGCGGATCCTGCATCAGCCAGCGGACGATCTGGCGTTCGAGCGGATCGTGAACCTGCCTCGGCGTGGCGTGGGGGAGGTGGCGATCCGCGCCATGGCGACGACTGCGCGTGAGCAGCAGATTCCCCTGGCCGAGGCCGCCGCCCGGCTATCGGCTGCGGGCGCGCTGAAGGGTAAGATGCGGGTCGCTTTGGCCGAGTTGTTCCAGGGTTTCGCCCGGTGGCGCGAACAGCTTGAACGCGACGGGCACGTATTGACGATCGCGACGCTGCTGGACGAAAGCGGCTACATGGAAATGTGGCGTCAGGATAAATCGCCCGACGCGCCCGGCCGGGTGGACAATTTGAAAGAATTGGTCCGTGCGCTGGCCGATTTCGAAACGCTGGCCGGGTTCTTGGATCACGTGTCGCTGGTGATGGAAAACGAGCAGAACGCGGATGACGATAAACTCAGCATGATGACGCTGCATGGTGCGAAGGGGCTGGAGTTCGATACGGTATTTCTGCCGGGTTGGGAGGAAGGGCTGTTCCCCAGCCAGCGTACGCTCGATGAAGGCGGGCAGAAGGGGTTGGAGGAGGAGCGGCGGCTGGCCTATGTCGGCCTGACCCGCGCACGCCGCCGCTGCATTGTCAGCTATGCGGCCAACCGGCGGCTATACGCCAACTGGCAGAGCAGTATCCCCAGCCGGTTCGTAGATGAATTGCCCGAGGCGCATGTGGAACGTAGCGGATCGGCCGCCATGCAGCGGGAGGCGCGTCTGCTGGCCGCCCCCAGCGTGTTCGGTGCCGGCCCGCTCATGGCCCGGCGTGCGCAACAGGTGGCGGCGTGGGAACTGCCGGAGCGGCCCAAGCGCGCCCAGGCCATCCCGGTCGGTGCCCGCGTGTTCCACCAAAAGTTCGGCTACGGCCAGGTGATCGCCGTTGAGGATGACCGGCTGGAGATTGCGTTTGAGAAGGCCGGGCAGAAACGCCTGCTGGACCGGTTCGTGGAGGTTGCGTGAGTCGCCCCGTATGAGAAATCCCGTATGAGACACCCCGTATGAGGCGGCGGGCTGGGCCGTTGGAGACATTGTGGGTGGAAGTGCCGGAGCATGCGCTGGATGCGTATGAGGCGGCGTTGGCCACCGCCTGCAGCACAATCGGCTTTTTTCTAACGGACGAGGACGCGCGCATGTGGCGTGTCGAAGGTGTGCGGGACGTGACCGACACCGTGCCGGAGGGGGCGATGGCCCTGGCCGCGCTGGTGTCCGGTGTTGAAGTGCCCCTACACCGGGTCGCGACGGAGGCGGAAGGATGGGTTCTGCGCACCCAGGCCGCGTTCCCCCAACAACTGGTCGGCCGGCGTTTTGCCGTGCGCGGCACCCACGAAAATGGACCGCCTGCGCCGGGCCGGATCACGCTGGTGCTGGACGCCGGTTTAGCTTTTGGCTCGGGAGAGCACGGGTCGACCCGAGGGTGCCTTCGCGCATTGGAACGGGTCGCGATGCGGCGTCCGCGGCGCGTACTGGATATGGGAACCGGCAGCGGGATCCTGGCGATGGGCGCGGCCCGGATGCTGCGTGTGCAAGTCCTGGCGACGGATATCGAACCCTGGTCGGTGCGTGTCGCTGGGCAAAATGCGTGGGCCAATGAGGTAGG
>JAYVTX010000130.1:0-13568 GCA_043788425.1 Rhodospirillales bacterium | reverse complement strand
CGGCTGGACTTCGACGAAGCCTGCCGGTTGCTCTGACCATACTCACGCTCGATGCGGCGCTGGCCGGGTGCGGGGCGGCGTGGGTTTCAGGGAATGACGTGACGGAGCGGTGGGTCGCGGACCATCGTGGCCCGGCGCTGGCGCAACTGACGCCGATGGCCGCCGCCGTGTTGATCGGCCGGGTGCCGGACGCCGTAGCGGTTACGGTGGGGCCGGGTAGTTTTACGGGTATTCGCGCGGCGTTGGCATTAGGGCACGGCTTAGCCCTGGCGTGGGGATGCCCGGTCTGGGGCATCACGGTCGGGCAGGCGATGGCCTGCGAGGTGATGGCGGGCGAGGTGATGGCGGGTGAGCTAAAGAGCCGCGCGCTGTGGGTTGCGACCGATACGCGGCGGGGGCGGGTCTATTTGGAGCAGTTTGGACCCGACCGGCCGGGGCTTTCGGTGATGGTGGACGCTTTGCCGGATCCGGCGGGCCCGGTGGCCATCATGGGTGATGCGGCCGGGGCCGTCGCATCATGGCTGGCGGCCCGTGGCCACAACGTCATGCTGCTGCCGGCGCGGCGTCCGGGCCCTCGCGGCATTGCGGGCGCGACCGGTCCAGCGTGGCCCCTGTACAGCGATCCGCCGGCGGCCCGGATCCCGGCGTGACACCGGCGACGCCCGCCCACGCGCCGGTACTGGCCACAATTCATGAGGCCGCCGCCCCCGCGGATTGCTGGGGGGCCGTTGCATTTGCGTTGCAGCTCGGCCTGCCGGGTGCGTTTGGCCTGATCGACGGAGCCGGCGCGTTCATCCTGGCCCGTGTCGTAGCCGATGAGGCCGAGGTTCTGATGCTGGCGACCGCCCCATCCTGCCGCCGGCAGGGCCGTGCGGGCCGGCTGCTTCGGGCCGCGTGGGCGCACGCTACGCTTTATGGCGCGACATCCCTGGTGCTGGAGGTTGGAGCCAGTAACGTTGCGGCCCAGACCCTATATCGCGGCGCAGGCCTCAAGCAGGTCGGCCGGCGCCCGCGCTATTACGGCAACGGTGACGACGCCCTTATCCTTCGCGGGACGCCTTTCGCACTAGCAAAGTCGTGATCCCGTCTGTGTCGTTTATTTGGCTCAGGACGGTATGACCCTGTTCGATGAGTGTCCGGGGGACATTGTTGACCGGCTCCTGACCCGTTAACCGGACCTGCAGCAATGATCCGTCCAGTAAGCGATCGAGGGCGAGGCGCACACGGACAAAGGTCATAGGACAAACATCGGCGGTAATGTCAATCATTTCGGTCATTTCAAACTGTCCTTCACCGCCGTCGTATTTGAGTATTGCCTGACGCTGGCAGTCAATCGTATAGACTGTGCCGACCGCGCGAGAAATTAGGGAATTCAAATGTCCGAACAACCTGTCAATCCTGATGTGCTTGGCCTTACCGCGCAGATCGTTTCGGCGCATGTCGCCAACAACTCCGTAGCCCCCGATGCTTTGGCCAATCTAATCCAGGAAGTCTACCGCACCCTGGCCAACGTTGGTAAGGAGCAGGTGGTACCGGACAAGCAATTGCCGGCCGTCCCGGTAAAGAAGTCGGTGTTTGCCGACCACATCATCTGCCTGGAAGATGGCAAGAAGCTGAAAATGCTGAAGCGTCACCTCAAAACCAGCTACAACATGTCGCCGGAGCAGTATCGCGAAAAGTGGGGTCTTCCGCCTGACTATCCGATGGTCGCGCCGAATTACGCGCAGCATCGGTCAACCCTGGCTAAGAAGATCGGGCTGGGCACAAAGCCGCGGGTGCGCTGACCCTCAGGCTGGCCGGCGCTGCGAGTGCTGATTCGACAGCAGGGCGTAAACTCGGCTAACCGACTGCTGTGCTGTCCAAGCCGCAGCCGGCCTCGCAGGCCCACGCCACCCGTCCGGGCCGGTCCGAGGCGCCGGCCCTGACGCAATCCGTCGCGCCCGCGTCAATGCCGCGCGCGGATGCTTCCCGGATTGAACGCTTGTGTATCGAGCGTGGCCTGAAAATGACCGGGCAGCGTCGGGTTATTGCCCGGGTGCTATCAGACGAATCGGACCACCCGGACGTCGAGGCGCTATACCGCCGCGCCATCACCCTCGACGCCCGGATCTCCATCGCAACCGTTTACAGGACCGTACGGTTGTTCGAGGAGCACGGCATTCTGGAGCGGCGCGACTTCGGTGGCGGCCGTGCGCGATATGAGCCAACGGAGCACGGGCCGCACCACCACCTGATCAACGTCGAGACCGGCGAGGTCATCGAATTCTCCGAACCCGAGCATGAAGCGATGTTGCAGGCCATTGCCGCCCGGCTTGGCTTCGACCTTGTTTCGCACCGGTTGGAACTGTTTGGCCGGCTGAAGCCCAAGGACCAGGCGTGAGCGTTTTGTCGCCGCTATCGATCGTGCCGGACCCGGGTGGGTTTGGCGAGTTACGGGCCGGCAACCTCGGCGTGCGCATCGCTTCCACCCCTGGTGAGGTCGACGCCGCGTTGGCCCTTCGCTACCGCATCTTTTTCCAGGAAATGGGGGCAACCCCCAATTCGCAGACAGCGGCCAGCCAGCGTGACCGGGACGAATTCGACGCCGTCGCCGACCATTTGCTGGTCGTGGACCATGCCATCGGCCCAGGGCCGGAGGGCGTGGTCGGCACCTACCGCATGCTACAGCCGGCCGGGGCAGCGGCGATCGGGCGGTTTTACAGCGCCGATGAATACGACATCGCTACCATCATCAACTTCCCTGGACGCGTGCTGGAATTAGGGCGCAGCTGCGTCGATATAAAATACCGCGGCCGGGCCGTCATGCAGTTGCTTTGGCGGGGGATCGCCGCCTACGTTTTTCACAATCAGATCGATCTGATGTTCGGCTGCGCCAGCCTGCCAGGTACCGATCCGGAGAAGTTGGCGACCGAGCTAAGTTATCTGTACGAACACCACCTCGCACCACCGGCGCTGCGGCCGCGGGCGAAGGCGGACCGGTATATCGAGATGCGTCGGGTGCCCGTGTCGTCATTCGACCCGCGGCGCGTGAACCAGACTTTGCCGCCTTTGATCAAGGGCTACCTACGCATCGGCGGCTTCATTGGCGACGGGGCGGTGATCGATCCGCAGTTCAACACGATCGACGTGGCGATGATCCTGAAGACAGACCTGGTGACCGACAAGTACTATCGCCACTACGAGCGCCAGGCCAAAGACACCCCCGATTAAAGATGGCGGACTGACGATGCCAGCCCCACCCGGCCAGTCCGTGATCGTGACGGCGCCCAGCCTGACCCGCGACGCCGTAGCCCTTATCGAACGGGCTGGCGGCATACTGCACTACACCGCCCCCTATCCAACCGAGGCGACGATGATTGCGGCCGCGCGGTCCTTCGATCCGGTGGCAATCCTGTCTCGCCAGGGGGCAGTCAGCGCCGCCGTGATGGACGCCGCCCCCCGGCTACGGATTATTGCCCGCCATGGCGTGGGTGTGGATGACGTGGACCTGGACGCCGCCCGGGCGCGAAGGATCTTAGTAACCCGCGCGCCGGGCTCCAACACGGGTGCCGTGGCCGAACACACAATGGCCGTGCTGCTGGCCATGGTGAAGCGGCTGCCGGCCCAGGCGGCAACGATCGCAGCCGGCGGGTGGCGCGGACTGGTCATGGGCGGCGATGTGGCTGGCCTACGGCTGGGTCTGGTCGGCGCTGGTTCGATTGCGCGGGCTGTGGCGGGCCTCGCCGGGGCTTTCGGCCTGACTGTCACTGCGTACTCCCGGCACGGGGGCGCGCCGGGTCTGGTAGCGGCGTCGTCGTTCAGGGCGCTGCTGGCGGGCTCGGACATCGTCAGCCTGCATGTCCCGCGTACGCCCGAGACGGTCGACCTAATCGACGCCGCGGCACTGGCTGCCATGCCGCGGGGTGCCTGGCTAATCAACACGGCCCGTGGCGGACTGGTGAACGAGGCGGCGTTGCTCGGCGCGCTCGACCGCGGGCACATCGCCGGGGCGGCCCTGGATGTTTTTACGCAGGAGCCGCCGGGCGTGAATGACCGGCTGCGGACCCACCCGCTGGTGATAGCCACGGCGCATTCGGCAGGGGTCACACCGGGCAGCCTGATTACGATGGGGGTGATGGCGGGTGAGTGCATCGCCGCCGTTCTGAACGGGCGGTCCCCGGCGCCGGAGCGGCTGGTATGACACGGCTGGTGGGCTGGCGCGCGGGTCTTGCTGCGTTCGGGCTGGGGGTTTTGTCAGCCGCTGCCCTGCCGCCGTTACATGCCATCCCCGTGCTGTTACTGGCCGTCCCCGGGCTGCTGGCCTTGATCGGTGGCGCGTCTAGCCCGTGGATGGCGGCGCGACGGGGATTTCTATTCGGCCTGGGTCATCATATTTTCGGGCTGTATTGGATTACCGAGGCCATTCTATTGGAAGCCGCGCGGTATTGGTGGCTGGTGCCGTTTGCGGTTCCGGCTCTGTCGGCCCTATTGGCGTTGTTCATCGCGGCACCTGCCGGCTTGGTCTGGCGCGTGCCGGCCGGGTGGCGACGGGCGGCGGCATTTGCCGGGCTGTGGACGCTGTTCGACCTGGCCCGGCAATTTTTGGGAACAGGTTTTCCCTGGAACCCATGGGGCAGCGTCTGGGCAGTACCTGGAACGTTCGGTGACGTCATGCTGCAGCCACTCGCCTGGGTCGGTACGCCTGGCCTCACTCTGGCGACAGTGCTGCTGGCCGCCGCACCCACCCTGCCGCGGCTGGCGCAGGTAGGCGCTGCCCTAGCCCTGCTGGGATGGGCGGGATTGGGCGCACTCCGCCTACAGGCCGAGCCGCCGCCCGCGACCGGGCTTTCGGTTGTGCTGGTGCAGGGCAACGTGTCCCAGGGGGCGAAATGGGACCTGCAGCAGGCGCGGATTGCATTTGAACGGCACCTGACCCTGACCCGGGACGCGATGGCAGCCGTAAAGGGCGATGCGATCGTCGTTTGGCCGGAAACGAGCAGCACGCCATACGCCCTAACCCTGAACCCGGCTGCGCGCCAGGCGATCCTACAGGCTGCGGCACCGGCCCGAGCGGCTATCGCCGGTACACTGTCATTCACCAAGGGCGAGCCGTCGGCTGATCCGGACAACCTGCCGCTGAACACATTTTTAGCGATGGGGGCAGATGGCACTGTCGCCACGCCCTATGCCAAGTGGCACCTCGTGCCGTTTGGTGAGTTCGCTCCCAGTTGGGTGCCGCTTGCGATCCAAATTGTGCCCGGCCGTTTCGGCTTCGGCACAGGTCCTGCAACGCTACATCTGCCAGGTGTGCCGGCAATCGGCCCCATAATCTGTTACGAGGCGATCTTCCCTGGCCAGGTTATCGATGAGGGCGACCGGCCGGCCTGGATTGTGAACATTACCAACGATGCATGGTTTGGTAATTCAAGCGGCCCGCGGCAGCATCTGGCCGCTGCGCGCATGCGGGCGGTTGAGGAAGGTCTGCCCGTTCTGCGTGCGGCAAACACGGGGATAAGTGCCGGGTTCGACAGTTGGGGCCGGGAACTGGGGCGGACCGAGATGGGCATTGCCACGACATTGACGGTGCCATTGCCAGGTGCGCGGCCACCCACGTCTTTCTCCCGATGGGGTTTGGTGGTTCCCGGATTGCTGGCGGCAGCCCTTTTTTTAGCATCCTATCGCCGCGGAGATATTCGTCTCTAAAACAAGTATGCGAGGTTCTTTTCCTTCAACGTATAGCTGTTTTAGATAATTGTTGACCGTGATCGGTTGTAAAGGTAGGTCAGTCACATCTGCACGTTGCAGGATCGTTGGAGAACCAAAATGGCTTCCATCCCGCAGGTGGGTGAGAAAGATCCACGGCCCAGTCCGATCGATACGCACGTCGGCAGCCGTATCCGTTTGCGTCGGACGCTGATGGGTATGTCGCAGGAACGGTTGGGTGAGGCTTTAGGTCTCACATTCCAACAAGTTCAAAAATATGAGCGCGGGGTCAATCGCGTTGGCGCGTCGCGGCTGTTCGACCTCTCACGGGTGCTGGATGTGTCGATATCGTTCTTCTTCGATGACATGCCGGAGCCGATTTCCAGCCTGCATGGGTCGCATCAAACAACACGGGCTGCCGGCGGTTTTGCCGAAGCGCAAGACGCATACGGTGCCGACGACACTATGACCCGGCGTGAAACACAGGAGCTGGCCAGGGCCTATTACCGGATCACGGATCCGGCCATTCGCAAGCGCGTTTTCGACCTGATCAAATCGATGGGCCCGGCCGAGGAGTGACTACCCCCGGGCGGAAACCAGCCGCGTATCAGGCTGCCACCTTCCGGCCGGCCTTATAGAATGTGGGGAAAAGGTCGAAGATCTCGTCTGCCGTGGGCAGCCGCCTGTTGACCTCCAAAAAGGCATACAGGAACTTAATGTACGTACGCCCCAGCGTACGGGTCAGCGCGCCAGCGACGGTTGCATTCATCATCGCGCCGATGACCGAACCTGGTCCCGGGATGAACTTCAGGATCGACCCAATAATCCAGCCACCGGCCATGGTGATGGCCAAGCAGCCAAGCACGGTTGAGAGCAGCTGCATGATCTGCGCGCGCTCCAACTGGACGCCGAATGCGTTGGAAATCCCGACCAGCATACTCGCCTGGATTGGCGCGATGGTGGCCATATCGGCAAACGGGATCGGAATTACCGAGGCGGCGGCGGCGGCGCTGGCGGCAACCGTTACATAAGTCTCGGCGGTTGTGCGGTTCAGGTCGCGATTGATCTTTTGGGCCGCCGCAAACGCAGCCTTATGGGCGACAGGCAGCGCCGTAAAAGTCGCCATGACCAGCTCCTCCAGCCCGACGGCCGGCCGGGTTTTCCGCGCCAGGGCACGAACGGCCACGACCGCTGTGAACAGTGCGCCCTTTTCGGTCACGATACGCTCGACGATGCCGGGAAACTCCTCGTCGTCATCGTACTTCGTCAGCACGATGATCACCGGGATGCTGTATTTGTTTAGCAGCTTGATGATGTCGATTTCGCACTCCTGCACCCGGCTGCTTGGGGTGGAGATGCAGACCCAGGCCATGTGCAACTGGTTCTTTTCGTCGTGCTGGGCGCGACTATTGTCAATCTCGGCCCGTAGCGCGTTGAGCGTCACGGAGTAGTCTTTCGCCTCCAGCCCACGCGTGTCGAGAATACGCAGCGGTACAGTGTCGGACACGAACCATTCCGCGTGCTGCGTCACGGGGCTGCCAGCGGATGTTGCGGCAAACGCCTCGCCAAACACGCTATTGACGAGGGTGCTTTTACCGACGCCGGTCTGCCCGGCCACAAGAATGTTCACCGCACCGATGCTGCGCAGATGCTTCGTCGTTTCTGCCAATAGCGCGTTGCCTGCCAGGTACTCCGGCGTAACTGCAAACGGATTGGCGTTTATCTTGACGGGCTCGGACGCGGCGGCACGGTCGGGAGCGGTGGGAGCCTCCGGCTCGTAGGCGGTAACCGGCGGTGCGGCTGGGACGCCGGCGTGCTCGGCAATCGGCCGCGAGAAATCATGTTCGACAAAACTGGCCATATCGACGTTGGATGACGTGTCAGCGGCCCCAGCTGCGATTGGATGGCTCTGAACGTCCAAAGCCTCAAAACTGGTCGGTGCCTCTGGGTACGACGGCTCGCTATAGACAGCGTGCACCGCCACGGGCGTTGGATTAGCGTTGCACTGCTCCGCGCTCGAACTCCGCTCTTCCCCGTGCTCCCACGATGGCGTGGCGAGTGCCATCCCGACCTGATCCATGTCCGCCAGGGCAGTGGGGGCCGTCAGCGCGGCGTAGTCCGGCGTCGGCGCCTCCGCTTGGGCCTCTGCAAACCCCATCGAAGCCTCGACACCGCGATATTCTGTGGCGAGGGGTAACCATCCCATTTCGCTGCTTTGGTCGGTCCCTTGCAGCGTCAACGGCACCGGGATCATGCTCGAGTAATCTGGTAAGCCAGCCTCGGCAGCTGGCGTGGGATTGGCCAGCGCCGCAAGCAGTATGTCAGGCATGACAAGTGTTTGTTCGGCGGCGGGGTCCACCGTGGCGCTACCAGTCGACATCGACGCTAGAAGTTCCATGTCCGCCTGGTCCTCATCGAAAGTCTGCCTGTCATGGCTCGTCGTTATGGTCGCGATGCGCGCCATGACGGCCGCTTCAAGAGCAAGAGCCTCACGCTCGGCCTCGTGTGACACTTTATTTTTTGAGAACAATCCCATTGTAGATGCCTCTGACGCTCGTTTTTCGGTCAACTTTTAATCGGCGATCAACTTGTGGTGACCGATCTGCCCCCGTCAAGAATGATCGTCACAAATCAAGGCACAAGGTAGACTTCGACCCGGCGGTTGCGCTCCCGCCCTTCCGGAGTGGCGTTATCTGCAACCGGCAGTTCGGAGCCGAACGACGCGATCTTGCCAGGGGTGAAGCCGCCCCGCGTCAGGGCCGACGCAACGGACTCTGCACGGCGCTGCGATACGGCCTGGTTTGTCGACGCCTGGCCGCTGTTATCGGCAAACGCGGCAAGAACAATCTTGCTTGGCGACACCCGCTGCGATTTCAGGAACGCGATCACACGATCCATGTCGCGGGCACCACGGCTGTCTAGGTCAACCGAGCCAGGCTGGAACCGGAAGTCCACCGACATGCGCGTCGCACCCTGTACAAGCTGCTTATATCGATCCGACGCCACGTCCGGCACGGCGGCGGCCTCCGTCTTAACCGCCAGGGAAATGTACCCGGCGGCTTCGACCGCCGCTTGACCGTTGGGCGATGCGACATAGTCGGAGAAGCGGCGGATGAACCCGTTGCCGGCATTCACGCCATAAAGATAGATTCGTTGGCTAAACGGATACGTTTCCGACCCGAGAGTGACCTCGCTCGGAATTGTGGGGGGGGCACCTCCGTCGGCAATCGGCATCACCTTCGCATTACCCGCGGCCGCCATGGTCACCACGCCCAAACTATCCCGGTCGCTGATAACCCGCGTCGCGACGGCTTGCTCATTGGGACTACGGATCGCGGCGGCGCTAAGCGTCTCGGCCGTTAGGATCGCATCTTGCGGCGTGTCCCCCCCGTCCTCAGGCACGGCCATCACCTGCAGCTTGATCGGTGCCGCCAGACCGCCGACCTCAGCCCAGTTTGTCGTCTTGCCACTCAGTATCGATCGCACCTGTGCCACGGTAAGCGACGCGACCCGGTTGGTGGGATTGACGATCACCGCAATCCCTTGCACGGCGATGATGTGTTCGTGGGCGGGGATCGTGAGGTCACCAACCGTCTGCAGCCGTTCTGCCTCCGCCTCGGTCACTTTGCGGTTCGAAACGACCATATCTGCCGTACCGCGCAGCAGGGCATTGAAGCCGCCGGTGGAGGACGTCTCCAAAACGCTGATGACCTCACGCTGGCCGGTTTGCAGGCCTGAAACCTCGATCAGACGTGGTGTCGCACCCGGCACGGCGGAGATGCTGGTATCACCGATCAGCGCCAGATAGCTGGATGCAAGGCGTCGGATCAACTTTGGCGCACCTGTATCCGAACCGGCCAGGCGAAGAAGAACCGTGGTAGGGACGGCCTGGCGAGTATTCGACGTTACAACTGCCGGGACAGGTGGCGTTGGCACGGCGGCAACAGCCACGGGTGCCGCGGCACCTGGCTCTGGCGGCGCCTCGGCCGGCGGATTTGCCGAATTTATGCCCTGGCCTGCATCTGGTGTGGGCCCAGTGGCGATCACGGGATCCGCAGTGGGGGCCCCAACAACAGGTGCCATAACGGGTGGTGGTACGGCCGTTTGAGCCGCGACCACTTGTGGCGCGGGCGTCGGTCCTGGCATATTTAGTGCCGCCAGCACGCCGCGAACTGGGGCAAAGTCGCCGTCAGGCCCAGCGGCCTTCCATGTAACCGCGCCAAGACCAACCAAAAGAACGACGACCTGAACGACAATCGATGCAGTCCGTCGGCGTGGCGAAGATACAGCACCAGGCGCGACAAGTGGCTCACCGCACTTTTCACAAACGAACGGCGCATCGGCTGGCACTGTCATAAGTCGCTGCGATACTGCGACGGTGCACAGTTCAAGGTTATTGCAGCGGCCGATTTGATTAGCCATGTCTTTGCTCATCCGAACTGTTGGAACGCAAAATGCAGCGTGAAGTCGATCGCTTTGTATCAGCAAGCTGTGGACACACTTGAGGCCCGACGAATTGGACGTATCTCATAATCCACCGTAGACCTTAACCGATGAAGAACACGTCGCGTCTCGACAAATTGTTAAAATTTGCAATAGCTAGTTGGCTTCCAACTCTGAAACTAAGGTCAGCGTATGTCGGTGAGAAAGTGGAGCAAGCGATTTTTTCGACTCTGGGATCTAGGACAAGAAATTACCGATCTGCAGCTAATGACAATCCTTAACTCGACATCTGCCTGCGCGCACGATAACGACAATTCAAGCGGCGATTCGCCCCCTACGATCTGTAGCACGAGCGTTCATTCGCAGGATTAAGTGTCGGCCCAGTTTGATAGGTGGCAGTATGAGTGGTCTAACCGGACGCTGCACAAACGTAGAGTCTTGTTCGACTGCGAAGCAACATATTGTTGTTGGTGCGCCGGTTGGTTCTAGCTTTACTTGTCCCACATGCGGTAATCCTCTTTCGGCGTTTACCGGGTCAAGAAATCTTGGCCGCGGGGCTGCGAAGGGCCTGGCAATCGTCATGGTTGCTACAGCCATCGGAGTTGTGGCGATTGAGATGACCGAGCCAAACTTCCTGGCGCACGCAACACAGGTGGTACAGACCCTTTTCTCGCCATCAGTGGCCCCCACACAAGTTGCTGGCGCGCCACCGACGGCGGCGGGTGCCACGTTTACAACGCCGCCTACCCCACTGCCACCGGCCGCCGTGGCGCAGCCGCCTGCGCGCGTCACGGCTGTAGTCCCGGCCCCCCAGGCACCAGCCCTAGTTGCGCCGCCAGCGCCCGCGGCTGTTGCCGAAATACCTGCAACGCCAGACAACGTATTGCTGCGCCTGGCTGGTTCAGAAACGATGGGCCGCCGTTTGGCCCGGCGGATGGCGGCCGGCTACCTGTCGCTGATTGGTGATAGCGAGCTTGCTGTCGCCGCGACAGATCGGCTGATCGAAGTTTCCGGCTTGCAGACCGGCCAGCGTGAGGTGATCTCCATCGCGGCCGGTTCCTCGGCCAGCGGGTTCACGGCGTTGTTACGGGGCAGCGCCGACTTTGCCATGTCGGTACGCCGGATTTCGCCGGCAGAAGCTGATCGCCTCGCCACGCTTGGTGACATGACCAGCCCGGCGGCAGAGACTGTCATCGGGATGCACGGCGTGGCGGCCATTGTCAGCCCGGCCAACCGCCTGGCTTCGATGACGATCCCGCAGCTACGGGCGGTTTTGGCTGGCCGGGTAAAGGATTGGTCGGAATTGGGCGGTGCGCCCGGGCCCATAAATGTCTATCTGCAGGACAGCCAAAATGGTGCGATCGACGTGCCCCAGGACGTGCTGATGAGTGCGGATGATACCATCGGCCCGGTCAGTAAAATCCCGACGGAAGAAGCACTGGCCGCGGCGATTGCCACCGATCGCGGCGGCATCGGGCTAGCGACGTTCGGTAACTCCGGCAACGCCAAGGTGCTGGCCCTGGCTGATGCAAACGTCGCACCCGTACTACCAACGGAATTGTCCATATCGACTGAGAGCTACCCGCTGTCACGGCGGCTCTATCTGTACACCTCACCCACGCCGACAAACCTATTTGTGCGCCGGTTCGCGTCCTATGTCGCGTCGGCCGGTGGGCAGAGCGTGATTGAGGCGTCGGGTGTTGTACCGCTGACCGTCCGGGCAGAGCGTGCGGCGGTGCCGGATGCGGCGTCGGAACGGTTCCGGCAGCTTGTATCGGGTGCAGCCCGGCTATCGGTCGACTTCCGCTTCCAGCCGGGCTCGTTGGCGCTGGATAGCCGGAGTGTCAAAGATCTCGATCGGTTGGTCGCATTTCTGAAGACGCAGCATGTGAACCCAAACCGCGTCATACTCGCCGGGTTCGCTGACAATTCGGGGGCGCCGGCGGCCAACCAGGCCGTTTCGCAACGCCGCACTGAAGTTGTGATGGCGGCGCTGAGCAAGGCGGGCGTACCGCCGGGCAGGGCTGCAATATTCGGAGCAGAACTGCCAGTCGCCGATAATTCGACCCCAGAGGGACGCGAGCGGAACCGCCGGGTTGAGATCTACCTGGCGCCGTAGTGGCCAAGGACATCGCGGACCCGCTCCCGCAACGCTGGCAGGACCCCCGTCACGAACCAGGGATTACGTGTTTCCCACACGCCCGTCCGCCAGCTCGGGTGCGGAAGCGGGAAATATCGCGGCGCGTACCGGGCATAGTCGCGAACCCGGTCTGTCATCCGGCCTGGCCCGAGCGCATCGGCCTGGGCGTAAGAACCAACCAGCAGCGTCAGCTCCAGTTGCGGCATGGCATCCAGCAAGGGAGGACGCCACAGCGGGGCGCAGGCCGCGCGGGGTGGGCAGTCGCCGCCCGCCGGCAGCCGGCCCGGGTAGCACAGGCCCATCGGCAAGATGGCAATCCGGGCACCGTCGTAGAACTCCGCCTCCTCCATCCCGAGCCATCGGCGTAGGCGCACGCCCGATTGGTCCGTCCAGGGCGTGCCGCTGAGATGAACCTTCGTGCCCGGCGCTTGCGAGGCAATCAGGATTCGGGCCGTCGTGGAGACCCGCAGGATCGGGCGCGGGCCAAGCGGCAAATCGGTACACGCCCGGCACGCACGCGCCGCGGCGGCTAGCTGATCGAGGGTGCTCACCGGATCAGGATGGCGCGGAAATCGTTGACGTTGGTGCGGGTAGGCCCGGTGATGACCAGGTCGCCGAGCGCCTGGAACACGCTGTATCCGTCATTGTCCTGCAGCCGCGCGACGGGATCGATGCCCAGTGCCCTGGCGCGGGCCAGACTATCGGGCATCATGATGGCGCCTGCATTATCCTCGGTCCCATCGATCCCGTCCGTGTCGCCGGCCAGGGCCGTGATGCGGGGGTGGCCAGCCAGCGCCAGGGTCAGCGCCAGCAGGAATTCGGCATTGCGACCGCCCCGGCCGTTGCCGCGGACAGTCACTGTCGTCTCCCCGCCTGAGAGCAGCACACAGGGCGGACCGGACGGCTGGCCGCGGGCGGCGCAGGATGTGGCCATGGCGGCCATGACGCGTGCGACCTCGGCCGCCTCTCCCTCGATCGCGTCGCCCAGGATCAATGGCGTGACCCCGGCCGCGCGGGCGATGGCGGCAGCGGCGTCCAACGCCATTGCAGGGGTAGCGATCATAACGGTATGCGCGCCGGCATAAGCCGGTCCCGGCTTTGGGGTTTCCGCCCGCGGGTCCTGAAGCCAGGCCGTGACGGCCGGGGGTGGAACGATGCCGAATTGTGCCAGCACGGCGCGCGCATCGGCCAGCGTCGTCGGGTCGGGGATGGTCGGGCCTGATCCTATCACGGCCGGATCGTCGCCGGGTACGTCGGAGATCAGGAGCGTCAACACTGGCGCTGGCGCGGCGGCGGCCAGTAA